>JAPOZE010000473.1 GCA_026706225.1 Acidobacteriota bacterium | reverse complement strand
GCCCAGCAGGTGAAGGATGGTGGCGTGCAAGTCGTGCACGCTGACGGGGTTTTCCTCGGCCTTGTAGCCGATGTCGTCGGTGGCGCCGTAGACGGTGCCCCCCTTGACGCCGCCGCCGGCCAGCCAGACGCTGAATCCCGAGGGGCCGTGATCGCGGCCCACCTCTCCGCTGGCAGGCTGCTGCGCGATGGGAAGCCGGCCGAATTCTCCTCCCCAAACCACCAGGGTGCGCTCCAGCAATCCCCGCAGCTTCAAGTCCTTTAGCAGGGCCGCGGCCGGTTTGTCGGTCTTGCCGCAGGCATAACCCAGGTTCTTGACCAGGGCGTTGTGGTTGTCCCAGATCTGGCCTTCGATGTAGATTTGAACCAGCCGGACCCCCCGCTCCACCAGTCTTCGAGCCATCAGGCAGCGTTTGCCGTAGGAAGCGGTCAGCTCGTCGTTGAGGCCGTACATCTCCTTGGTGGCCTCGGATTCCCCAGACACGTCCAGAGCATCCGAAGCGGCCAATTGCATGCGGGCCGCCAACTCGTAGCCGGCAATGCGGGCTTCCAGCTCGGCTTCGTCCGGGTGCCGGCTCAAGTGGTTTCGGTCCAGGTGTCTGAGCAGCGAGCGGGACAGCTTCACCACCGGATTGGGCCACTCCTCCCTGGGATGCAGGTTGAGCAGCGGCGAACCCTCGGACCGCACCCGGGTCCCCTGGTAGACGGCCGGCAAGAACCCTGCCTGCCAGTTCTGGATGTCGTTGATGGGGAGCCCCTTGGGGTCGTCCAGCACCACGTAGGCGGGCAGGTTCCGGTTCTCGGTGCCCAGGCCGTAGACCACCCAAGCGCCCAGCGAAGGCCGCCCCGGAAACATGCGCCCCGAGTGCATGACGAACAGCGAGGATTCGTGGGCGATGTGGGGCGTGAACATGGAGCGAATCACGGTGATATCGTCCACCTGCTTGGCCAGGTGAGGCATCACCTCCGACACCTCGATGCCCGATTCACCCCGCTTGGTGAACTTGAACGGGGACGGCATCAGACCACCGGCTTCCCGCACCGCTCGAATCTCACTGGCCAGATCGCGGCTGGGAGGCTGACCGGCAAATTTCTCCAGGGCGGGCTTGGGGTCCAGCAGATCCACCTGGCTGGGCCCGCCGTTCATGAACAGCTGAATGACCGAGGTGGCCCTGGGCTCGAAATTGGGCTGCTGCCTCTTCAGATCGTAGACCTGCCGCGAACTTGCGGCCAGGAGGGCATCGGGTCCCAGCAGGTCCGTCCCCAGCAGGGTGGCCAGGGCGGCTCCCTGAAGGCCGTCTCCCACTTGGGAAAAGAAGGTCCGCCGGTCAATAGGGGCGGGGCAACTCCCGGGGACAGCTTGCCGTTGTCTGGATTTCATCGGACTTGTTCCTCGATTGCAGTGTGTGTCCTCTCTCCTCAATTCACATAGAGAAATTCGGCGGAGTTGAGAAACGTGTGGCACAAGGACGCCAGCGCCAGCCACTCGGCCTTGCTGGCTACCGGTTCCGCCGGTACCTCCACTTCCAGATGACGCTTCCATTCTCGAGTCAACTGGCGGAGGACCTCCTGTGCCTTGGCCGACTCCTCGCCAGTGGGCGGTCGAGTCAGCGCCAGCAGGTAGACCCGCTCGATCTGCCTGGAAGGTTCCTCCCCCACGGCATCGATCACCCGACCGGCCATGTGCTGCGCGCTGAGGCGCACCAGCTCGCTGTTCTCCAGTTGCAGGGCCTGGGATGAGACCGTGGAATGCGGCCGCTTGAGGCAGTTGGGCACCAGCAGCGGGGCATCGAAAGATTCCAACAGGCTGAGGGGCTGGGAACGCCTCTGCCTCACGTAGATGCTTCTGCGGTAACCCTCGGGACTCTCCTTGGCGATCACCTCTCCGTCGGGCTTGATCTCCAGCTCGTCGGCGGGACCGTAGCGGGTCGGGTCCAGCCGTCCCGAGACCTTGAGAATGGAATCCCTGAGAGCATCGGCATCCAACCGCCTCAGGGGAAAACGGGACACCAGGCGATTGTCGGGGTCGCTCTCCAGGGAGAGCCGTCCGGCGCTGGAGGTCTGCCGGTAGGCCGTGGAGGTCATGATCAGTCGGTGCAGGGCCTTGAGGCTCCAACCGCCATCCACCAATTCGCGGGCCAGCCAATCCAGCAGCCCGGGATGGGACGGCCGCGCACCGGTGCTTCCGAAGTTTCCGGGCGTGCTCACCAGCCCCGCGCCGAAGTGGTGCTGCCAGATGCGGTTCGCCATCACGCGGGCGGTCAGCGGGTGGTTGGGTTGAGTCAACCACTTGGCCAGGGCCAGGCGCCGCCCGGTGGTTTCGGTGCTCCAGGCGGGCTTTTCCACCCGGTAGGGCATCATTTCACCGTTGAGCACGGCCGGCACTCCCGGCAGCACCTCATCCCCGGGATTGGTGTATTCGCCCCGTCCCAGAATCCGGGTGGGCGTGGGACGACCTCCCATGTCGAAAAGCGCCCGGATCTTGGGCCTGGCCTTCAGCTTCTTTTTCTCGTCCTTGATCTGCTGCTCGATCTCCTTGGAGGTCTCGGCAAAATCCTTGAACTTTTGAAGGATTTCGGCCTGGGTAACC
>JAPOZE010000413.1 GCA_026706225.1 Acidobacteriota bacterium | reverse complement strand
TCGGCCCACCGCACCTCGCTCCACCTGGCCGCCGTCAGCACCAGAAACTCGAAGGCCAGCTTGGCCACCTCAGGCGTCGGCGCTGCGGCGACAGCACTTGGCCGTGGGCGTCAGCCCATTGGGAAACGTCGCGTCCGGGAGCCGAGCCGCGAACGCGAATCGTCACGCACGGGAGTCAAACCCCGAACCCGGCGTCAGCAATCCTCATCTGCAAAATCGGCGCAAACGGTGCCGCCAAACGTGCCAAAAAGGCGCGTTTGGCCGGGACCGTCCAATCTGTGCCATGGGGGAATCGTGTCCATAACACCATAACAATAAACAGTTTATTGTCCCTGAAACCTCCTGAAAGACTTTGGCATGCCGCTTGCTTTAAACCCGGCCGGAGTATGCATGGCTCCCTGGGAGCCAATCAGAAATTCAGAAAAAACCTGAGGAAAGGGGACAACAATCGATGAAAAACAAGATCATCACCGCCGGAGTGGTCGCAGCCGCCCTGGTCGTGGGCCAGGTTGCCGGGAGGTTGATGCATCAGCCTCTCGGCGCCGGCCCGGCGCCGCCGCCGGCCACCCTCAATATACCGACGGCCGCGGAGCTGTCTTCCCGCTTTTCCGAGGTCTCGGACGCCGTCGATCGGGCCGTGGTCAACATCAACGCCGAAACCGTGGTCAGGAATCGCTTCCGGCTGCCACGCCGGGGAGGCGGAGGGGGACAGCAGTTCCAGGATCCTTTCGACTTCTTCCACCGCTTCTTCGGGGGCGAACTGCCGCCGAGTCGAAACCAGAAGCGCGAGTCACTGGGCTCGGGGTTCGTGGTCGACCCCAAGGGCTACATCCTCACCAACTATCACGTCGTCAACGGCGCCGACGAGATTCGGGTGGAGCTGGCCTCGGGTGAGGCATTTCCCGCCAAGGTCGTGGGCGGCGACAGCTTCACCGACCTGGCAGTGATCGAGATCGACGCCGGCAAGCCTCTGGAAGTCGCCAGGCTGGGCAACTCGGACGGCATGAGACGGGGAGACTGGGTCCTGGCCATCGGCAGCCCCTACGGGCTGGAGCGAACCGTCACCGCCGGAATCGTCAGCGCTACCGCTCGGCCGGGCCGTTCCCACTGGCAGCGCTTTCTGCAGACCGACGCCGCCATCAACCGGGGCAATTCCGGCGGGCCGCTGGTGAACCTGGCCGGGGAGGTGATCGGGGTCAACACGGCCATCCTGAGCGTTTCCGGCGACAACTCCGGAGTCGGCTTTGCCGTTCCCTCCAACACGGCCATTCGGGTCTACAACCAGCTCGTCGAGCACGGCCGGGTCACCCGGGGAGCCCTGGGAATCCGCATGCAGACCGAGGCCAGCTCCCAGGCCCTGAAGGCCCTCGGAGCTGCCGACGGCAAGGGCGTCATCGTCCAGCAGGTCCGGCCCAAGGACGGCCCGGCCGACCGGGCGGGGTTGCAGCCCGGCGACGTCATCGTCGGTTTCAAGGGACGGAAAATCGCTGAGCCGGCCGACATCTACCCCTTGCTGTCCGAAACCGCCCCCGGAGAGACGGTGGAGATCGAATACATCCGGGACGGCAGCAAGCGGGAGGCCCGGCTGACCGTGGGCGACCGGGCCGAAGTCTTTGCCGAGGAGCCGGTGGCCCGGTCGGGATCGGGCCGGGAGTCCGACAGCCTCAAGCTGGGCTTGCTCGTGCAGGGCCTTTCTCCGCAATGGAAGCGCCACCTGGGCGCTGAGGCCGAGGGGGTGCTTATCATGCAGGTAGAGCCCGGGAGCGTCGCCGACGATGCCGGCCTGAGGCCGGGGGACGTACTGCTGGAGCTCAACAAGGCGGTGGTCTCCAGTCCCGAACGGCTGGTGAAGCTGGCGGGAGAGCTTCAGTCGGGCACGGATGTCCTGTTTCTGGTGAAACGGGGCCAACCCGCCACCGGGCAGACGATCACTCTCTACCTGGCCGCCACCCTTCCCTGAATCCGCGCCCGTTCAACGGTCCCCGGGCGCCCGCCCGGGGACTTTATGCTAGGATAGCCCTGCGGCGGCGACCGGTTTGACCGGGTACTCATGGTTGCCCGGCGCCGCCCCAATTCCTCTTGGTCGCAGGACTCCCACAGGCTGAATCGAAGGCGGCGGTTCGATGGAACCGCGATCGGGCTGTTCGGCGCATCGGGCCTCTGGAATGGATTATCGCGCTGACCTGTTGTACCCGCTCAGAGAGTGCTACGACCGAATGGGAGAGGTGCCGCCCGCGATCGCCCGCCTCGACGGGGAGGAGATGCCCCAGCCCTACCGGCGGCTGCTGGTGCACGAACGGGACATGACGCCGACCCTGGAGGCGGCCTTTGGACAGCCGATCCACCTGCGCGTCATGCAACAGTGGATATCCGGGGAGTGGCTGACACGCCAGGTTTTGCTGGTGCTGGACCGGGAGGGAGTGCCGGTGGTGTTCGGGGCCATCCGGATTCACCTGGACGCCTTTCCCCTGCCGGCAAGAGAAGAGATCCTGCAAGGACACAGGCCCCTGGGGGCCATTCTCCAGCATCACCGGCTGGAGCACCAAAGCCGCCCCCAGGCGTTCATTCGTGTCCAGGCCGACCGGCCGATCAGCCGGGCG
>JAPOZE010000364.1 GCA_026706225.1 Acidobacteriota bacterium | reverse complement strand
CATGGCTCTCACTCACCGGCGCGGCTTTCTTCGTCAATCCGGGTTGGCCGCGGCCGGCCTGCCCTTCTGGTCGTCGTCGCTGTTCGCAGAACTGGCCCGGACGATCAGGATTACCGAGATCGAAGCCCACGAGGTCCTTCCCGCCTATCACGACTACCATGCCGAGTGGCTGTTTCGCTACCAGGGGCTGCACAGCCGCTTGCGGACCATCTACATCGTCAAGACCGATGCGGGCCTCGAGGGCTACGGGGAGAATTGGGGATCTCCCTGGAGCGAATTCAAGGAATACCTGGGCACCAGTCCCTTCGATTGGATCAACGACCCCCGCAACCTGCCCATGAACATGGCTCTCTACGACCTGATGGGCAAGGCGCTGGGACTGCCCGCCTGGAAGCTGATCGGGCCTCGGGTGCGGTCCTGGGTCCCCATCGCCGCCTGGACGATGTCGCAACCTCCCCGGCAGATGGCGGAAGAAGTGAGGCAATTGTCGAAGCGCGGTTACCGCTGGGTGAAATACCACGTGGACGTCCTGCAGAACGTGGTCGACCAGACGGCCGCCATGCAGGAGGCGGCCCCCCGGGGATTTCGAGTCCAGTACGATTTCAACGAGGATTCCAACTTCGAAGCCGTCTACCCGGTCCTGAAGGAGCTGGAACGCTTTCCCATTGCCGGGCGGATCGAAGATCCCATCCGATCCATCGACCAGGACGGCTATCGCCTGCTTCGCGAAAAGTGCGCCATCCCCATCCTGATTCACCATGGCCCGGCCGAGGTCTTCATGCGCAAGGGCCTTTCCGACGGTTTCATGTCCAGCCATGCCGGCATCGGCTCAGCCAGGAAGCTGGCGGCCATGGCGGAGAGCACCAACACCCCCTTCCTGCTGCAGATGGCCGGGGGGACCATCAACCAGGCCTTCCTGGCCCACCAGGCGGCCGTCTATCCCATGGCCACCCTGGACCACGTCAACCTCTGCAACCTCTGGGCGGAAGACGTGACCGTCGAATCCATGCCGGTGGTAGGAGGCAGCGTGGCGGTTCCCAAGGGACCCGGTCTGGGGGTGCGGCTCGACCGGAAAAAGCTGGTTCGGCTGGCCCGGGCGCCCCGCCCCAAGCAGACACGGTTCCTGGTCAGGGTGCGCTACCGTCCGGGGCCGCACCTCTATTTCCGCTTCGATCCCGATGCCGAGGGCGCCAACATCAGGTTCCTGAGTCCGCCGGGATTCGGGCGGCGCTACTCCGGACACGGCCCCCACGTCCCGGGACCGGTCCCGGGCTACGCCAACCCGGTGCAGACCGACTTCTGGGACGAAGTGGGCACGGCCGAGTTCGAACGGATGTGGAAGCGAACCGAAGCCGGTCCCGTCTGGACAACGGGACCGTGAGGATAACGATCCGCGGAGGACAGAAAAAAAGATATCCACGAAGGGGCACGAAGAACTACGAAGACACACGAAGAAAGACCGACCTCCTTTACTGCCACGACCTCACGGGATGTAGCCCACCCGGGAGCGCGCGCGTCCCGCCCGCACACGTCCTGGCACAGCCTCGGCCATCTCCTCCACCCGGATCGACCGGCAACGGGGAATAGGGGCGCCGCGCCCCAGAGGAACCGAGCGGCACGCAACGGTAGCGGGAATAGGGGACGTTGTTGAATTACTGGAATAACTGGTAAAACGCCCGTAGTAAACTTCATGGAATCAAAGCAATTCAGCAGCGGCTGATCGAAGTAATTCCAGTAATTCAACAACGTCCCCAGCGCTGCACCCCAGGGAAACTGAGCGGCACGCGACGGCAGTGCATGCGGGCGGGACGCCCGCGCTCCCGGGTGGGCCCTCTTCCCATCGCTCCTGCTGCTCGAGGGCGTGAAACAGCGCTGCACCCTCCTGAAACTTCTCAAACCCCTTCGTGTTCCTTCGTAGTCCTTCGTGTGTCTTCGTGGATAACTCTTTTTGAACTCGGCGTGCCTTCGCGGGCCGGCAACGAGGGCGCCGGTCAGAACCGTTCCAGGCTGAGGGGTTCCAGGGGAAGGGAGGTCGATTCCCCGCAGACCAGCTCGGCCATCAGCTTGCCGCTGACGGGGCCGTGGGTATAGCCCAGCATGGCGTGGCCGGTGGAGAGGTAGAGGTGAGGATGGCGGGGGAGCCGGTCGATGATGGGCAGCCCGTCCGGCGTGCAGGGGCGCAAGCCGCACCAGCGCTCCAGGTTGCCGGGGTTGTCGTCCCCTGAGAGCACCTCCAGGGCCCCCCGCCGGATGGCCTCGGTGCGGGTCGGGTTCAAGCTCAGATCGATCCCGGCAAACTCCATGGTTCCCGCAAACCGCAGGCGATTGCCGATGGGAGTCACCGCGACTTTTCTTTCCGCGTGGATGAGGGGAATCCTGGGGCTCAGCGCCGGCCGGTCCAGGGTCAGGCTGTACCCCTTGCCGGCCTGAACCGGGACCCTGACTCCCAGTTCCCGCGCCAGCAGGGGTGTCCAGGACCCCATGGCCAAAACGATTTCACGGGCGCGGAAATCTCTGTGCTCCGTTCGGACTCCCGCAGGCCGTCCTCCCTCCAGCAGCCAGCCCGTCACTTCGGTACCCGTCCTCACGGCCACCCCATGC
>JAPOZE010000555.1 GCA_026706225.1 Acidobacteriota bacterium | reverse complement strand
CTCGTAGCTGCGGCTTCTCCAGGGGAAGCGGAAGTCGATCTCTCCGTTTGCGGGATCGATGCTCAACAGCCCCCCGGTGGGCGGGCGGCTTTCGCCTCCGGCGAAGACGAAAATGCGCCGCTTGTCTCTCACCGTGGCCGGTACCGGGGACGCATAGCTGGGACCCCATCGGTCTCCGGTCTCCCACACCAGCTTGCCGGTGGCCTTATCCAGAGCGATCACCGAGGGTCCTCCGTGGGCGCCCACGTTGACGATCAGCAGGTTTCCTTCCACCAGAGGCGTCGAGGCAACCCCGAAGAAATCCTGGGGCACACGGAACTCCCGCGACAAGTGCCGTTTCCAGTGGACGGCTCCGGATTCCAGATCGAGGCAATGTAGCCTGTCGGGTAGCGAAAGGTCCAGTAGCCTTGTCCGGTTTCGGGGTGCAGGCAGTCGACGATTTCTTCCTGGCCCTGGCGGTAGAAGTAGACCAGCCGGGAGCCGTGAATGGCCGGTGAGGTGTAGCCGGTCCCTTTGGCCAGTTCCCAGACCAGGGGCGGTCCCCCGTCCGGCCAATCCTTGAGCAGGCGGGTCTCGGTGGATACCCCGTTGTGGGACGGTCCCAGGAAAGAGGTCCAATCGTGGGTTGCGGCTCCTCGGGGCAGGGGCTTGGGCCTGGAGTGAAAGCGAACGCCGGGGTGGGGCGCTGGTGAAGGGGCGTTGCCTTTGTCGGATGCCAGCAGCGGAGTGGTCCCGGCGGTCCATCGAACGGGCGGCGAGGATCGGTCGCCGGATTGACAGCTACTCTGGCCGAGACAGATTCCGGCGAGCATAAATCCCAGCAACAGCCGTCTCATCGCTTCCTTCTCGAATCGGGGGCGGGTTTACCCGCTTCGGAACGTTTCCTCTTGTCGTCAAGAGTGCGGCCCGCCGGTGAATTCCGCGGGTCAGTAGCGCACCTGGGTGGGCCGCCCTCGGTCCTCGCCGCGCAGCCAGATGAAGACCGGGGCATGGGGCTCGGGCGAGGGCCAGGGCAAGACGATCCGCAGGGTCTGTTTCCCGGGGTCGTCCGGGAAGGGGGTGGGGATGCCGGCCACGGGGTGGCCCTGGCTTTCATCCCAGCCCGCCTTGGCGATATGCTGCAGTTCTTCTCCGGTCAGGATGCCCTCGTAGAGCCCATTCCCCAGCTTTCTGCTGGTCAGGACGAAACGCTCGATCCGGGGCAGACGGACCACCCGGCCCAGGACATGCGGGTCCGACACGCCGGTGGTCTTGTTTCGGACCGCAACAGCCAGGGAGCAGTCGGTGGCGCTCAGGCCACCCGGGTCCAGCGAGAGAAACAGGGTGTCCCTACCGGTGACGTCCAGCCTGGTGGCCCCTTGGGGCTGACCGGGATCAAGGGTCAGCCTGGATTCGAATCCCCCGCTGCTCTGGCATCCCAGTTGCAGAGAGGCCAGCGGATGAAGGTTCTCCACGCCGATGGCGAAGCTGACCGGTAGGCCGGCCGGCAGTTCCCCCTCGCGCAGTCCCAGCGCGGCTTTGGGCGGGAAGGAGGTCCTGGCGCGCGCAATTGCCGGCCGTGCTCCCACGACCTGCAACCCTTCCTTCAGCACGACCGGGGCTTCCAGCCCGCTGACCCTCATGGTGATAGGGAGCAGGTCGCTCTCTTGGGCCGTATCCTCCAGAAAAGCGCTGACGTCCCGCTGTTCAAGCTCCTGTGCCTCAGGCACTACAGGCGCCAGCTCCAATCGGACCTTGGCGCTTTCCAGGCGGAGGATGCGCTCCAGGCCGGTTCCCGTCAGCAGGAGCCCCTGGCTCTTTTCTCCGAGATTGACTTTGAGAGGGAGATTGGAGAGTCGAGGCAAAGGGGGATGAACTTCCAGAGGAAGAATCTGGGGGTCGGCGTCAGCCTGGGAGATCTTCAGACCGTAGGGCCCGGGACCAAGGCGGTCGGTATCCAGTGCGAAACCCAGTTGTCCCTGCTTTCCGTCGGGCATCCTTGGAGACGGCAGCAAGGGCAGTGGCATCACGACCTGGCCGGAAGCGTTGGGATCCACCAGCTCCAGCTTCTTGACGAACTGGAAGTCGGTGCCCATCAACTCGAGGCGGACCCGGCCGCTTTTTGTCACCAGCCTGTCCCTGGATTCGAGTGTCAGCCGAGCCAGGTTCAGGTCTCCCAACCGGTGAAGGCGAAACCGGCCGATCAGTTCAAAGGGTTCCCAGTCCCAGGTAGCGGCAAGGGTGTACTCTCCCGGGGGCGGGACCTGCTTGCCGGTCTCCAGTTTCAGGGCGTGCAGAGACGGCTCGAGCGAAACCCCGACGGCAAAGTGCCCGCTGCCTCCGGCCTGCACCAGCTTCCAGTCGTGGGCTCGCGGCAACTGCCTCCAGTCGGAGGCATCTTCGGCGGAGATCGGGAGCAAGGCTTGCCGGCCGATGGGAAGATGAACACCGGAAGCCAGGTTGACCTGGGGCGGCTCCCGGGAAGGGATGCGCAGAGCCCACAGGTAGGCGGTCCTGGCCCTGGCCTTGCCGGGCCGGCGCTGGGAGCAGAGTTGGACGTCGTGCGGGGGAACATTCTGGGCGAAGGCGGAGCGGAAGTCGGTCCCGGGGGAGATCAGAGTCCTCAGGT
>JAPOZE010000603.1 GCA_026706225.1 Acidobacteriota bacterium | reverse complement strand
CCACTCCGGAAGATTCAAGCGCCTCACCGACCTGGGCGGCAAGCAGATCAAGGAGATTTTGGCTTAAGGCCGCTCCATTCGGAAGTTCACATCAGTACAAAGGCCAGTCACGTTTTTGACTGGCCTTTTTCTTTGTTTTCCTGGAGCCTGCCCTCCACATTCATCAAGCGCACCGTTTGGCGCCAACGGAGAACTCGCCATGCTCATCCTATCCTGGAATGTCCGCTTTCAATCGCTTCCCGGCAAACTCGACAACGTCATCGAGGCGATCCGATCCGTAAGCCCGGACGTCGTGACATTGCAGGAGGTAAAGACGAGCCTCGCAGACGATGTTGCCCACCGCCTCGCTGATATCGGTCTTGTGCACGCCCATTGCAGCGGCAAGGACGCCCCACCCACGGCAATGCGCAAGCCGCCGAGGGCCGGAAGGTTGAAGCGGAAAGTCTACCAGTGCCTGATTGCAAGCCGCTGGCCGGTGACGCCCAGCGGTAACCGTTGGCGCCGTCGCGCGCCTTTTCCGGGGTTGCTGGCGCGGGCCACGGTTGCCCCGCCCGACGAGCAGAAAATCGACGTGTTCACCGCGCACATCCCCAACGGCTCAGGCAATGGCTGGCGAAAAATCGATACGTTCAATGTCCTGTCGGCAACGCTGCGCCGGGCGCTCGACTCGCCTCGCATCCTGACCGGCGACTTCAACGAGCCCAAGCGGTTCCGGCAGTCCGGACAGATTGTTCCCTTCGGGGAGAAGATTCACGAGGACAAAGGTACGTCGATCCGGGGCTGGCAAACCAAGTTCGGAGAACGGCGCCGGAATATGGAGCGGGTCAATGGTGTGCGTTCGGTTATTGCCGGCGCGTCCCAACACGGTCTGCGAGATGCCTATCGCGACCTTCACGGCTTTGAGACGCCCACCCCCGTCACCCACCGCACCACGCGCAATAACCCGCGATGCTTCGACCACACCTTCGTCTCCAGGCACTTCGAGGTTACGGACTGCGGCTACTACCACGAGTGGCGCAAAAAGGGGTGGAGCGATCACTCGGCCATGTGGACGAAGCTGAGCTTTCGCGAGGAGATCCCGGAATTGATTGAATGGGAAGCGGAATGACCTGCAGAAGTCACGGCCATTCGACCCGAAAGCGGCAGGCGCGGACGTGGGTGATGCCGTCCAGGGTGGCGTAGTAGGTCATCAGCAGGCTGCCGTCGACCAAGAGCACCAGGTCGGGCGTTCCGAAGGTGAAGCGGTCCAGGGCTTCCCAAATCCCTCCCGCATCCGCGGCGGCATCCTTCGCCGGGACCACCGGCTCTCCCACCATGCGGTTCCCGACAGGATCCCACATCTGAATGGGACCCAGGCCGCACCAGTTCTCCCCGCCGTCCCGCGATCCCCAAAGGCGAATACCCTCAGGCGGCAGGCGGTAGTTGGTGGCCGCCACCACCGAGCCGTCGGGAAACACCACCGGCGCCGTGATCTGGCCCACGAATCCGATGTTCTCGGGCGCCGTCCAGGTCTCTCCTCCATCCGAGGAATAAGAGCGGCGGACCTCGATGGTCTCCTCGGTGTCCTCGCGGAAGGTCCAGATCAGCGCCAGGATCCGTCCGTCGGGCAGGACGTCGTAGCGGGCGTCGCAGAGATTCAGCTCCCCCGAGTGGTCGGCCGCCACCACCACGGAGCGATCGAAGGTCCGGCCGTGGTCCCGCGAGAAAATCATGGCCGACCCGTTGGGCCCGGTGGGAGCCAGCTTGTATTCCAGGGGAATGCAGATCTTGCCGTCGGCCAGCGGGAAGGGCCGGGAGGTGACGCCCGCGGTGGGCAAGGTCGGATGGGGGACCGGCCGGGGTTCCGACCAGCTCTGCCCGCCGTCGGCGCTGCGCGTCACCAGGAGCGGGTGCGGCAAGGCTCTCCCCTCCTGGCTGAACATGTAGACCCCCGGCCTCAATCCCTCGATGGACCCGAAAATCACCAGCAAATGCCCGTCGGCGGTCTGACACAGGCCGGGCGAGACCAAGGTGGTGGGAGGGGTGCGCTTGAGACCGTCAAACACCACCCGCGGAGCCGACCAGGTCTCGCCCAGATCCTGGGAGGTCTGCATCAGCAGCAGGCTGTCGACGCTGTGCTTGCTCGATCCCTGCCGGTAGACGCAGCAGAGGGACCCGTCCTTGAGGCGGATGGAGAGCGGATAGGCGCAGGCGCTGCCGCTGTCGCCCGCGGCCAGGTTAGCGGAAACCGCCCGATCGGAAAGAATGTTGACCTTCATGGATGGAACCTCCGGTTCGCTGTGCTTCATTGGCTTGGGCCCGATTCAGGGGTGAGCCGCGAAGCTGCGGTCCGCCTTGGCCGAGCCGAGTCCCTCTCAACAAGGGAAGCGACACCGTGAGGTGACGCCCACCCGGGAGCGCCTCGCAAGCGAGTGGCCGTGGATGGGAGGTTGCTTGCAGCGATAAGTCTGCCAGCGAGACCCCCCCGGGAGCGCGGGCGTCTCGCCCGCATACGACCTGGCACAACCCAACCCACCTCCTCCACCCGCCTCGACCGGCTAACACGCCACGGCCCTGCTTCGGCCGGGCCCATGCTGTTCCCGTCGTGAGGGTGGCCGACTGCTACACCCC
>JAPOZE010000664.1 GCA_026706225.1 Acidobacteriota bacterium | reverse complement strand
CTTGAGGGGGAGTCGGTGAGACAAGGGCTCCGCCCGCAGTCGAACCGGTGGGGGGGACGGAATCGGCGAGATCGCCAGATAGGAGATCCAGCCCGCAGTCGAGCCGGAGGGGGCCCCAGTCTCCCAGGTTCGTAAGAGGCCCCTGTTTCTCCCTTTATGATCCGTCCGGCAGGGCGGGGGCGTCACTTACCTGAAAACCGCCTACAGGTCCACGCGATAGAGGGGCTCCAGGCCGGCCGCCACCCGGTCGGCGTTTTCGGCGGCCACCCGGGCCCGCTTGCGGGAAGTGCCGTCTGTCACCCCGGCGATGTGGGGCGTGGTCACGACCGTCGGCAGCTTGAATATGGGGTCCTCGGGATCGGGAGGTTCCTTACCGAATACGTCCAGTCCCGCCCCCGCGATGCGTCTCTCCACCAGGGCCCGACTCAGGGCCTTTTCATCCACCAGGGCTCCTCGGGCCACGTTGATCAGAAAGGCCGACGGCTTCATCAGCCCCAGGCGCCGCTCATCGATGATGTGGCGGGTCTCCGAGTTGAGAGGCAGGTGGACCGACAGGATGTCGGACTCGGCCACGATGCGATCGATGTCTTCCGCCTTGCCGGCGAACTCGAGACCGAACTGCTGCACTTCCTCCCGTGTGATCTCGCGAACGTCAGCCGCCAGGATCTTGAAGCCGAAGGGGCGTGCCCGCTTGGCCAGTTCGCTGCCGCTGGCGCCGAATCCGATGATCCCCAGTTTCAGTCCCACCAGCTCCAGGCCGACCGGCTCGTAGAAGTCGCCCTGTTGCATATAGGTCTGGGTCACGGGATACCTGCGGGTCAGCATCAGAATGAACATCATGGCGCATTCGGCCAGGGCCACTCCACTGAAGGGCCCGGGGGTATTGGCCACCGGAATGTTCCTGGTCCGCCAGTAATCCAGGTCGAAGGCATCGACTCCCGTTCCCAGAACCTGCCACAAGCGGCACCGTCCGGCAGCCAGGTCGGCCATCTCCCGGGTCCCGGCCGAACCGCTCTGATCGATCACCACGTCCACGCCCTCGAACTGCCGGGCCAGGTCCTGGGAAGCATCGTAGACCCTCAACCGATGGCGGTCACCGATGGCCGCCATCACATCCTCGCCCCAGGGGCGAAACATCGACTCCCGGAGCGGGTGGGGAAGAAGCAGGATGTTCAGTCGTTGGCTCATGCCGGGTTCTCCTCAATGAGATTCGAGTTGCGGCGGTTTTCCCCGCCTTCGGTGGCTTCCGCGGACGGCCGCAACGGGTCGACCAACCCTTGGGCCGCCCAAGCGGCCGGGGGCCGGCCCTCCGAAAGAGCCTATCAGAAGCGGATTTCCGATTCCAAGGGAGCACCGCCCCGGCCGGAAGATAACTTTGAAGAATCCCGGAGCGATGGGCTAGAATAACTCCAGGCAAGGACCCCCTTCGAATTTGCGCGATGGCTGGAGGGATACCGCTGTCGCCCGATTCGGAGTGCAGGGAGTCCGGATTTTGTGTCAGGGCGCATCCCTGGGTGCGCCGAACCATCGAGGTCAGTCTCATGAAAAAATTTATCCTTCCGGCCCTGCTGCTCCTCTTGGGCAGCGCCGGGCTGCGGGCCGCCGATTTCTGGGAAAAAAAGGGATACAAGCAGTGGAAGCCCAAGGAGGTCCACAAGTTGTTGACCAAGTCTCCCTGGGCCCAGAATGTCTCCCTCGACCCCATGCGGATGAGACGGGGGGGATTCGAGGAGGTTGAAGGTGTAGCGACGGAGGATCCGGCGGGCCGGCCCAATCAGGACTACCCTCAGGGCCGTGGGGGTGGCGGCGGCGGGTTCGGTGGCGGCGGTGGTGGGGGTGGCGGCGGCGGTGACGGTCCTCCCGGTGGCGGCGGTTCCGGTGGCGGCTTTGGCGCCCCATCCGGCGGTCCCGGATTCGGCGGTGGCGGTCTGGGGGGCCCGCGCCCGGGTGCGGGAAGGCGGGGGCCGCCTCCCATCAATGTGACCGTGCGCTGGGCCAGCGCCCTCCCGGTGAAGCAGGCCATCATCCGGTCCCGGTATCGGGGTGACTTCGAGGAATCGGAACAGGACAAGCAGCTTCTCAACATGCAGGACGAACAGTACGTGGTCCTGTTGAGCGGTCTTCCCAGCAGAATGGCGCGCGTTCTGCAAAGAAACACCGGTCGCATCCAGCAGATGACGGCTCTGCACCGGAAGAAAAAGGATCCGATCCCGGCCGCTTCGGTGGAGCTATTGCCCCGGGACCAGTTTCTCCAGGTCTTTCTGTTCTTCCCCCGATCCGAAGCGATCGCCCTTGAGGACAAGGACGTGGAGCTGCGAACCCAGATCGGTCCCTTCAAGATCAAGCGCAAGTTCAAGCTCAAGAAAATGGTCTACAAGGACAAGCTGGAGCTTTGAGAGCCTCCACCCCCACCATCAACCCCCTGAAGGCTCGCCTGGCTGAAGACAAGCCGGCCATCGGCATGATGGTCTCCATGCCCAGCGTGGCCACCACCCAGATTCTGGCAGCCGCGGGCTTCGATTGGCTCTTCTTCGACATGGAGCATGGGCCGATCGACATCGCCTCGGTCCATGCCATGGTGACGGCCACCCACGGGACCCGCGCCGCCCCCA
>JAPOZE010000566.1 GCA_026706225.1 Acidobacteriota bacterium | reverse complement strand
CGGCTCCCCAACGGCTCCGGACTCAGCACCTGGTAGACGCCTCCCTGGACGATCCACTCATGGTCGTCCCGGGGGTAGAGCGCGTTGGCCGAAAGCTTGAACCCTCCGCGGCCCTTGACGCTCCCGTGGCACTCCTGGTTGTTGCATCCCCGCTTGGTGAGGATCCCTCCCACCTCTCGCGGGAAGCTGAAGGGCCGCGCACTCCCGCCGGCATGCACGGAACCGCCTCCCTGCCCCGCCAGCAGGAGCCCCAGCGCCAAGGCGCCGAGCCGACCCAGGCCAACCCGCCGCCCTTTTTCGGGTGCAACTCTTCCGAACATCAACTTTCCTTCTCCCCACCGGAGGGACGAACCACCATGGTGGGAATCTCCTTGATCAAAAGACCGGAGCCCGGACCCTCATCCGAAATCGGCCGAGCCAGCAGCCGCAGCTTCACGGGCAACGGAGTGGCGGGAGCGTCGGCGCCGGCCAGCAGAACGATGGTCACGCTCTCGCTCCGGGGGGAAAACCGTGTCTTCAGCCCGTCCTCCGGTACCGGGCCCTGGTAGGCCTTCACCTCGGTGCCCGGATAGAACTCGACGCCCTCGGGCAGCCCGTCCAGCACCAGGGCGATGTCTCCCGAGTACCCTTCCTCCTGGTCGGTGGTCACGGTAATCTTGCTGGCCTGTCCGGCCACCAGGTTCAAGCGATCGGTGTCTGTCCGAACCTCCCCCACGTGAGGAATCTGCGGCCGCAGCAGCAGGCGATAGCGAAACCCGGCGTTTCCGAAGCGGCGGGTCAGGTCGCCGATCACCAGCGAATATTCTCCCGAACGCTCAAAGGTGTACAGGGTCTTGGGCTCAACCGTCTTCAGGTAGAAGGTCAATTGCCTGCCCAGGCGCTTGTAGACGTTGTTGAACAGTTCTCTTCCCTCTTCATCCAGAACGCCGAAACGGGGGTTGAACTGCGGAGGACCGACCTGGGGGGTCTCCACTTCGAAAGCCACCTGCTGGCCGCGTTCGGCCTTGAAGGCGTAGCGATCCACGTCACCGGGGCGGTCGATGGTTCCCTCCGCGATGCCGGGAACGGAAACGGAGAGGGTGTTCCCTTCCCCGTCCCCGCTCTCCTGCTCTTTCACCAGGATGATCGACGCCTGGCTGCCTCGACCATTGGCGCCGGGCTGCACGGGTTCCCCGTGGCTGGATGCGGCGCCGTTGGTCAACGGGCGATCGGCGCCGGTCCCGTTCGAGACCACGGACCTCGACTCAAGGAGAGCAAGCCGGCCGGAGCCGATGGGGCGGCGAAAAGCGCGCTCCTTCCAGGGGACCGGCACCCGGTTGTAACCGTTTCGATCCAGTTCGGCGAAAGTGGGGGCGCTGGAGTCGCTAATTCTCAGTTGATAGGAAAAATGTGGACTGCCGCCACCCAGAAACGCTCCCACACCGACCAGGTAGCGCCCCTCCTTCCGAAACCGGTATGTCAACCGCGGAAGCCGGCTGACATGATAGGAGCTGGGATCGTCGTTGTAGGCCAGCCGGGTGGTTCGCTCCTTGTCGAACCAGCTACCGGTCGGCTCGTATAGGGTCAGTTCCGGATCCAGGCCCACATCATCGGGCGGCTTGCCCGGGGTCTTGCAGAAGACCTCGAAGCGCAGTTCTCGAGCCTCCGTCAACTCGAAGGCATAGAAGTCTTCCTCGCCGTCGCCGACCACCCGGCCGTTGACCACCGCCGGAACGCCGACCGGCTGGGCCGTCGAGGGTGTCTGGTGAGGTTGGCTGGTCTCGTCCAGGACGGCATCGGAGTTCACCCAAAACATCAGGGCGTTGGAAACTCCGCGCTTGGAAACCAGGCGGAACCGATGGACGCCGGCAAGGGCGTTGGAGGGAATCTCCAGCTCGACCCGGACACCCAGCAGCACGGGCTTGTCTTCACCGGCAGCTTCGGAATCGCCGTTTCCCTCCGCGGGGACCGCTCGGACGTCCCGGACCCGGCTCTGAATGCCACCCTGCTCGAACCAGACCGCTCGCGCGCCCTCCAGTAGATATCCCTGGACGTCAACTTCGAGCGCAGAGCCCGCCCGGGCGCCCAAGGGATGGACGGAGAGAATTGTAGGATCGGTGGGAGGCGCCGATTCCTGGGCCTGCAGCGGACCTGCCGGAAACGCAGCCGCCAGCAGCACCGCCGCACCCAGTCCGGCGATCCTTCTCCATGGCGAAAACACGTTCATTCGGTTCGCGGCCGCGCTTCCCCCGGCCGACCGGAATCCAGTGATATATATTCCTTGCAAAACCATACCGCTCGGGCCTCGCCATTGTCAATTTCCGGCTGTACCGAGGCTCTTAAATTCTGGAATGAGGTCCGTTTCCTGGCGTTTTCGGTTCGGTCGGCCGCTCCATCGCCGACTTGCGCCGGTTGGCTCAAAACCGGCCCGCATCAACCCCGGCGACACTAGGCGACACCCTGCGTCACGTGGTAGAGTGCTCACCTTCAGGAGGATCATCGTCCAAGTTGGGCGGAGGTGGCGGATGACCGTATCCCGAAGGCAATACGTGCGCATAATTGCCGCGGTTGCGCTGATCGGTCTACAGGCCGCTAGCCGCTGCACCGGGTCAGCTCCCTGCGCAGGTCGTCAAC
>JAPOZE010000378.1 GCA_026706225.1 Acidobacteriota bacterium | reverse complement strand
GAGCGCGGGCGTCCCGCCCGCATGCACTGCCGTCGCGTGCCGCTCAGTTTCCCTGCGATGGCGCACCCGGCCACCCTGCCGGCGGGAACGGCATGGACTCGGCCGAAGCGGAGCCCGGGCGCCGCTGCCGGTCAACCCGGGTGGAGAAGTTGGCCGAGGCTGTGCCAAGACGTGTGCGGGCGGGACGCCCGCGCTCCCGGGTGGGCTTCATCCCGTGATGTCGTCACAGTAATGGAGGTCCATCGGTCTTTGTGTTTGTTCGTGGTTCGCGACAGGCTCCCGCGGTCGTGGCCAGCCAAAATAGTTGCTCGGCTTGCACCAAACTGGATTAGACTGAGCCCGCGGAGGTTCCCACCGGATGACAACGACAACCCTGGAGCGTTCCAGGTCAGAGCTGTGGCAAAGCCGGGGATACCTGACCGGCCTGGAGGTTTTCTCGGAATCCGAGATGAAGGACTACCGGTCGCAGTTCGACGCACTGGAAGCGGACCAGGGACGGGGCAAAGCCGAAATCGGGCTGAACAATCTGCACTTCACCCACGAGTTCGTCTGGAGGCTCAGCACCCATCCACCGGTTTTGGAAGCGATCCGTTCGGTCCTCGGCCCCGACGTCCTTCTCCTGGGCAACCATTTTTTCTGCAAGTATCCCACCGCCTCCCGAGGCGACAAGTTCGTGGCCTGGCACCAGGACGTGACCTACTGGGGACTGGAACCGCCGCAGGCGGTCACCGCCTGGCTGGCCATCGACGACGTGGCTGTCGACAACGGCTGCATGCGGGTCATTCCCGGGTCCCACCGCCACGGCATTCTGACCCACGGAACCTCGGCAACGGCCGGCAATCTGCTCAGCATCAACCAGGAAATCTCCGAGGAGAGCTTCGACCAAAGCGATGCGGTGGACCTTGTGCTGAAGGCCGGCCAGATGTCGGTGCACGACGGCATGCTCATCCACGGAAGCAACCCCAACCGCTCCGCCAGGCGGCGCTGCGGTCTGGCGATCCGATTCATTTCTCCGCGGGTCAGGCAGGTACGAGCCAACTCTCTGGGAAGACACTACCAGCCGGTCCTGGTCTGCGGGCGAGACGAATTCGGCCACTTCCCGAGGACTCCCGTACCCTTCCAATAGACCGAAGGAACGCGGGCTGAAGAACTGATGACACCCAGCAGAGCAAATGCCAGACACGCATCCGATCCCGGCGACTCGGTGGTGGTCCTTTTCAAGGGCGGCCGACTTCCGGCATGGCATGGCCTCTCCCAAAGGGAACAGGAGGCCTTCTCACAGGAACATGTCGACCTG
This sequence comes from Acidobacteriota bacterium, assembly GCA_026706225.1. The sequence continues at coordinate 1,318 of JAPOZE010000378.1, read as the reverse complement.
ATGCTGTCGGTGTCGCGTCGATACGGGCTGATGCACCTGGAAGGTTTCCGACTGCTGGGTCCCCAGGACAACTGGCAACGTTTCTGGGTGATCGAATTCCCCTCCCTGGCGGGAGCCGAAGCCTGGATTCAGGCCGAGATGGCCCCGCCCTACGGGAACTACGGCTACTACGAGTACCATCTCGCGCGGCGGGCCTACCAGGAAGGCATCCTTGTCCGGGCCTCCCGGCTTTCGGCACGAAAATCGCCTGCCGGGGCCGATCACCCCCGTCACATCCCAACCCTGAAGACAGACCCCACCAGCTTGGTGGTTCTCACCTTCCGTCGCTGGTTGCCGGGGGCCGCCGAGCTGTCGGCCGAGGCGCGGGGACAGGATGACCCCGCCCTCCGGTTGAAGGCCATCGCCAAACGCCACCGCTTGATACGGCTGGAGCTGTTCCGGCTCATGGCTCCCCAGGCGGACTGGCACGAGGTGGGACTCATCGAGCTGCCGTCCTTTGCCGGAGCCGAGGCCTGGATGAAGGCGGAGACCGCCCTCCCCCACAGTCGTTTTACCGTTCTGAACATGCACCTGGCCCGCAAATGGGCTCCCGCCTACTTCGCCCGGTGGGTAAGCGCTGCTCCGTCCGGTTAGTTAAGGGTCAGCTCACCCGTTCCCAGCGGCTGGGGTCGATGCCGGGCGCGGCCAGGGGCATGTTGGGAGGCTTGTTGCCGCCGCCATAGTTCCAGATCCGGGTGTTGCGGTCACCCATCACTTCCCGGACGGCCGGCGGGACCTTGGCCAGCTCCTCCGGATCCCAGGGGTCGATCTCGCTCCCCGGGCCGGCCCAGGCGGGGCGGTAGGCGATGGCCAGCATCTCCCGGGCGTAGGTGCCCACGTTGGGGAAGTTCCCGTGGAAAACGTTCTGGTTGATGAGAGCGGCCGAGCCCGCCTTGCAGGTGACCATCACCTGCTCGGGATGGTCTTCGTAGCGGAGGTAGGGGTTGCCGTCGTTGTGGAAGCTCAGATGGGATCGGGGAATCACCTTGAAGGGAGACACTTCCGGCGTCAGGTCCTCCAGGTAGTAGAGGACCCGCACCAGGCGGGGACAGCTCAGGTTGTACCCGAAAATCCTGGAGCCCCAGGGCTGCCCGTCGCTGTGCAGGCTGATCCCGGGATGGCCCGGTTCGGACCGGTCGTAACCGTAGCTCATCATGATGATCCGGTCCCCGAAAAGCTCCTTCAGGAAAGCGATGGTGGGCGGATGGGCGATCAACTCGGTAATGGGACCACCCCAGAACTGCACGCTGGACCGGCCGCGCTGGTGAATGCTGTAGTC
>JAPOZE010000406.1 GCA_026706225.1 Acidobacteriota bacterium | reverse complement strand
TGCCCGCCGGAATATCGATGGCGACGGAGCCCAGAATCAGGATGAAGGGGGTCTCGGTGGTCGCCGTATCACTAAAAAAAAGACCGACGCTGGGCTGAACCGGCTCCGGCCGGCCTGAGGGTTGCATGTGCAGTTCCAGCACCAGGTCGGTCCCCTCCCGCAGTCTCCAGGCCAGGCCCTCGGCGTACTCCGTGGGGACCTTTCCAGGGGTCCAGACCAGGATATGGCCTCCGGGCGGACGAGCCGTCTGCGTGGACCTCATCCCATCGAAACCGGGCGTCGGGTCCTGCTGGTCGCGTTGCCGGGAGCGCGGTGTGGGGTCGACACCACCCACGATGTGATGCACGACCTTGGGATTTCCGGGCCTTAATTCCAACGCCCGGACGTAATGCATGGACTCCAGCGGAACCGGCAGCACGAAGGTGCGAAAGACGTCCTTCCCCGCCGCGCCGGCCTCGGCGGCCAGGGTGTATGGCCGGGGCATGGTCACTATCAGATCCGGCGGCCCCAGCAGCCATCCCGTCGGCCACTCCGGGATACTGGGCAGGTCGGCCGGATCCCCTTCTACCGACCCTTGGGCCACCCACTCCTGAAACATCTCGATCTGCTCATCGCCGAGCCGGCGCTCGCCGATGAATACTCCATAGCCGGGCTCGGGCTGCCAGGGAGGCATAAAGCGACTCTGCGTGACCGCGACCATCAACCGGGCCCGCGTTTTGACGTCGTCGTAGCTGAGCAGATCGAACGGACCCGCTCCGCCCGGACGATGACAAGGAGAACAGTTCCGGAAGACGATGGGCGCGATGTCCCGGGTGAAGGTCAAGCTGCCGGGAGGCTCGGGCTCCCTGGTTTCCGCTGCCTCTTGAGAGCCGGAATTTGTCGCTGGAGGTGGTGGCTGCGAAGGGTCCGATGGCGTACATCCGATCCAACCCGAGGCGAACAAGGTCCCCAATATGACGGGAAAGGCAATGGTTGCCTTGATTCTCCACTGAAGGGGTCGACCCGGTCTGTACAGCTTCACCGGCTTGTCTCAAGCAGGCCGCCCTGATTTCCGAATCTGCCGTCTGCCTCAATCCAACTGACGATTGCTGCCACTCGGCCCATCCTGCGGCCTGACCGTCAAACCGGTCAAGTCAGGACCAACCCTGCGGCTGTCCTTCTTTGGGTGTCGGCGACCCACCACGTTACGGCCTTGCAGGTCGACGGCGGCCCCGTCGTTGAACCCCAATCGGATCTTGCCTAAACTAGTCGGCACTGGGCGGGACTCGATGCAATCTCCAATGGAACAAAGGGCCAGAGCCGTGCGGTTACTATTCCCTTCCCTTTTGATCCTTCTGCTGGGGCCGGCTTTTTCCGCGATGCCGGCAGGGCAGAAGGTCGATCCCGACGTTCGACGTGAGGAGAGTGAGGACTATTTCAAAAACTGGCTGGAACGGGATGCCGTCTACATTATTACGGAAGAGGAGAAGTCGGTCTTTGCAAAGCTGACGACGGAGGACGAAAAGGAACGCTTCATCGAACAGTTCTGGCGCCGGCGAGACCCCGATCCCCGGACGGCGCTCAACGAGTTCAAGGAAGAACACTATCGGCGCATCGCCTATGCCAATGAGCGATTCCACTCCGGCAAGGAGGGATGGCGCTCGGATCGGGGCCGTGTCTACATCATTCACGGGGAACCGGCTGAAATCGAGACCTACGCCGCAGGAAGCTTCTACGACCGCGAATTCGAACAGGGTGGCGGACAGACCACCGTCTACGCATTCGAACGGTGGCGCTATCGGCACCTGGAGGGCATCGGAGACGACATCGAGTTGGAATTCGTGGACAAGTCCTTCACCGGAGACTACCACCTGGCTCTCAATCCGGAAGAAAAGGACGCCCTGCTGCACATGCCGGGTCAGGGCCTGACTTGGGCCGAGCAGGTGGGTCTTACCAGAAAAGAGGACCGCCCCTATTTTGCTCCGGGACGCCACAACCCCGCGTACAACACTGGCAGTTTCCGAAACAACCCCTTCTACCGCTACGAGATTTTCTCCCAGGTGCAAACCCCGAAAGAGATCAAGTACAACGATCTGAAGGAGTTGGTGAAGGTCAACATCGGCTACTCAAGCCTCGCTTTCCAGGTTCGAAGGGACTACTTCAGGCTCAACCGGGAGAAGCTTCTGGTTCCCGTCACCTTGCAGCTCCAGAACAAGGACATGACCTTCAAGCGAAAAGGAGATCTGCATACCGCTCGAATCGGCCTCTATGGCGCCGTGACCAGCTTGGACAATCAATTGATCCAGGAATTCGACGATGAACTGGTGATCTCATACACGCCGGAGCAGTTGGAGAGGAGTCTGAGGGGCCGATCGATGTACCAGAAAGTCCTGATTCTGGACAACAAGACCCGATACAAGCTCGATCTGGTCGTGAAAGACGTCGAAAGCAGCAACATCGGCGCCGTCAAACAGGCCATCATTCCGCCGTCGGGATTGAAGGACGGAGCGAAACTGAGCAACAGTTCGCTCGTTCTTTCCGACTTCATCCGCAAGCTGGACGAGGTCCCCGAAGATAACCAGATGTTCGTTTTGGGAGACGTCAAGGTGCGTCCCAGCATGGACAAGAGCTTTTCCCCCAAG
>JAPOZE010000265.1 GCA_026706225.1 Acidobacteriota bacterium | reverse complement strand
CCGGACACGTCCTGCCCACCCCCGAGGTCATCCGGAAGTATCATCCCAAGGCGGAACTGCGCTACCGCCTCCTGGAACCGGAATCTCCCTTCATCTCCATGGAGAAGAGCCGCCAGCTGTTGGGCTTCACCCCCAGCCGCAGTTGGAGGGAATACGGATTGACCGGGGAGGGACTGGTCAACCGACCGTCCTCGTCCGAGTGAACCCGGGGAGCGCCACCCTCCCCCCTTTCCGGTTGGGCAAAACGCCCATCCTGCGCCGCTTCTCCCATAGCGGACACTTCACGTGCCAATAGCACCGGCCACTTCACAGGCTACGGCCTTCCCCGCTCCAGCCGCCTTGAAGACCGCCGCCGGTTTCAATACAATGAGGCGACTGACCGTTCCATCGGCGACTCCCCTCTCTCACTCCGCCGCCGTCCCCGATTCGACCATCAAGCCATGAGCCGACTTCTGATAGTCTCCAACCGACTGCCCATCACGGTGAGGTCGGAGCAGGGCAAGATCCGGGTCAGCGAGTCCATCGGAGGCCTGGCTACCGGCCTGCGCGGCCCTCACCAGTCGGGGGAATCCCTGTGGGTGGGTTGGCCCGGCGATGTCTCCAGCCGGGAGGGCCAGCGGTCCCACTTGGAAAAGGAGCTGGCGGACCTGCGGGCGGTGCCGGTCTACCTCACCCGAAGCGAGATCGACCGGTACTACGAGGCCTTTTCCAATGGCGTCCTCTGGCCTCTTTTCCACTACCAGACAGACCTGATTCAACGAGATGCCTGGCGACATTGGGAAACCTACCGGGAAGTCAACCGGCGCTTTGCCGAAGTGGTCGCCCGGGAATACCGATCCGGCGACTTGGTCTGGGTCCACGACTACCAACTCACCCTGGTGCCGGCCATGCTGCGCCGCATGCTTCCCCAGGCCAGAATCGGATTCTTCCTGCACATTCCCTTCCCTTCCTCCGAAGTCTTCCGGATCCTGCCCTGGCGCAGCCAGATCCTGGAGGGCATCCTGGGGGCCGACCTGGTCGGATTCCACACCTTCTCCTACATGCGGCACTTCGCGCGAGCCATCTTGCTGGTCCTGGGCGTGGAATCCGAAGGCGAGTTGCTGACCTTCGCGGAACGGAAGATCCTGATGGGAGTCTTCCCCATCGGCGTCGACGCCGCCGAGTTCGGACGGCTGGCCGACCAGGAATCGGTGATGGCCAAGGTGGAGGCCGTGCGGCAGGAGTGCGGGGGCCGCAAGCTGATCCTGGGGGTGGACCGCCTCGATTACACCAAGGGGCTGCCGCGGCGCATGCTGGCCATGGATCGCTTGCTGGAGCGGGAGCCGGAGTTGAGGGACAAGGTGCGCTTGATTCAGATCGTGGTGCCCTCTCGCACCAGGGTCGACTCCTATGAACAATACCGCCAGAGTCTTGATGAGCTGGTGGGACGGATCAACGGCGCCCACGCGACCGTAAACTCGGTACCCATTCACTACCTCTACCGCTCCGTACCGCAAACCGAGCTGGTTGCGCTCTACCGCTCGGCCGACCTGATGCTGGTCACTCCCTTGCGGGACGGAATGAACCTGGTGGCCAAGGAGTTTGTAGCCTCCCGCACCGATGAAGACGGGGTCCTGATGTTGAGCGAGTTTGCCGGGGCTGCCGAAGAGCTGCGGGAAGCCGTATCCGTCAACCCCTACGACATCGATGGAGTGGCCGGCACCATCAGCAACAGCCTTTCGCTTCCGGAGGAAGAACGGAGGGCCCGCATGCGGGTATTGCGCAGTCGCGTGCAGACCCACGACTGCTATCACTGGTCGAACAGTTTTATCAAGGCGCTCGAAACCGCTCCCGGAGTCTCCACCCAACCCCTGGAGGCCCAGTCGGCCCACGCCAGGATGGAGGCCATGCTGGAGAGGCTGAGCGGCGCCGACCGCTTGCTGCTGCTGCTGGATTACGACGGCACGCTGGTGCCCCTGGCCAGTTCGCCCCAACTGGCCGTTCCCGACCCGGAGGTGAAGAAGCTGCTCAAAGCCCTGGCGGCGCGGCCGGGCACCGCCGTTCACATCGTCAGCGGCCGGCCGGCCCCTGTCCTGGAGAGCTGGCTGGGTGGAATGCCTATCGGGCTGCACGCGGAGCATGGCTTCTGGTCCCGCCCCGAACCGGGAAATCCCTGGCAGCGCAACAGCCCGGACGACTCCAAGTGGAAAGAGGTCATTCTTCCCATTCTGCAGCAGTTCGCCGCCTGGACTCCGGGCTCTCTGATCGAACGAAAGAGCGCGGGCCTGGCCTGGCACTACCGAATGGCCGACCCCGAGCTGGGCAAAGCCCATGCCCGGGATCTCCAACATCGCATGGAAGGAGTCTTACCGGGTCTGTCCGCCGAAATGGTGATGGGCCACAAAGTGGTGGAGGTGCGGGCCCGGGGCATTCACAAGGGCATGGTCGTCCCCTCGCTGGCGAAGGAAGGAGACGGAGACCGGGCCATCCTGGCGGTGGGAGACGACCGCTCCGACGAAGAACTGTTCGCGGCCCTGCCGCCCGGGAGCTTTGCCATCCACGTCGGTTCCGGAGAGAGCCGGGCCGGCTACCGACTGCCCGATCCGGCCGCGGTCCGGGATTTCCTCTCCCGGCTGCTCGAAGC
>JAPOZE010000593.1:1192-24609 GCA_026706225.1 Acidobacteriota bacterium | reverse complement strand
TGATTTGTTGGGTGTTCAGGAAGGAGTGGCTCGTAGGCTGGATGGAGGTGCAGGGAAGGGGGTAGCGGCCTTCCCTTCCCTGCCCGGCCCGCGGTATTGCATGAGCCGTGTCATAACTACATATGAGTATCGCCAGACATACTCATATACCCATATTATCATCCGGCTAAAGATCGATCTGTCTGGGAAAACGCTTCTCAAGCATCTCGATGAGGATCGAGGTCATGTCCCGGCCCTCGATGGCGCATCCCGCCTTGACGCGGGTATGCAGCTCGGTTGGGATGATGATGTTAAGACGCTTTGTTTTTCTCGCGCCAACAAAAGCATCCATTTGATTGGCCAGCGCGCTGCTCTGATTGCGGGGTCTTTTCCCCCAACTAACCTCGGGCGGCATTGAGCACCTCCTTGTCTGCCGGTGTCAATAACGTGCGTATCTCTTGGCCCAGTGCCAACGCCGCCAGCGCGGCAGGTCGTGACGGCTTGGTTTCCATTGCCGTCAGGCCAAGGCGGACGGATTTCGCGTATTCCGTACGATTGTGAATGACCGTATTCATGACGGCAATGGAAAAACCGCGAAGAGCTTCTTGAACTTCGGCTCCCAATCGGGTTCCCGGAAACAGCCTGTTGATGACAAATCGAACCAACAAGTCGGGCTTGAAAGCGGAACACTCGTTGACAAGATCGACAATCTCCTGTGCAGCCCAGACATCAAACGGCGACGGTTGGACAGGAATCAGGACCAGGTCGCTGGCCGCAATTGCAGATTTTGTCAGATCATTCACCCGCGGCGGCCCGTCGATGACCACCCAATCGTAGTGTTGACCAACAAGTGGAACGTCCCGGTGCAACCCAGGTTTTGGCAACCCGACAACCGCAAACCTGCTTTGCGCCTCGCGCTGTTCGTTCCAGTCCAGCACCGATCCCTGTGGATCCGCATCGACCAGCAGGACACGAAAGTCCCGGGCAAGCGCTGAGGCGGCGTGGATTGCCAGCGTGGTTTTGCCCGTACCACCCTTCTGATTAAGGAACGACACAACAGCCGGCATACTCTCCCCCCTCTCGCAACCGAAACAACATTAGCGCATATGAGTATAGGCGTATCTGCACAGATGCGCAAGGCTTTTTGAAATCCTCGCCGCCAGCGTCAGCAACTTCGCCGCGCTCTATGCGTCAGGCCGGCGTGGATGCTCTGGCAAGCTCCCAGCTCTGCGCGGCAATGGAGCAGCGATTGCAGCGCTACGCCTGCGGCCGAACGACCCGGCCGGCAGTCAAGACTTTGGTGGACGCGGGCCTAGGGCGAGCTCAGGCTGCATTCTGTTTTCGCCTTGCTTGCGCCAACTCGTAGCCGGCTTGACGCCTTACCCAAAAGTCGGCATTGCTCCAACCCAGCTGTTCCAACGACAGTGCCATCTTAGGTGAAATTCCGCCACGCCCATTCAGAACCCTGGATAGCGTATTTCGGGAAACACCAATCCGCTTGGCTGCTTCAGTCACGGTCCAGCCGAGCTCGTTGATGCTGTCTCGAATCGTTTCTCCGGGATGTGTGGGGTTGTTCATCACCATCTCTCTCCCTCTTACTAGTGGTAATCAACCAAATCAACGTCTATTGCCTCACCGTCTAGAAATCGAAAGGTGACGCGCCAATTGCCGGAAACTCGCAGGCTCCATTGTCCCTTGCGGTCTCCCTTGAGAGGATGCAGCCGGTAGCAAGGAACGTCCATGTCCCCAGGTTGTTGAGCATAGTGCAAATCGGAAAGCATTTGGCGAAGGCGCCGAACCAAGGATGCCGGAACCAGTCGGGCATCATCCCTCTCAAACAATCTCCTCAATCCTTTGTGCCGCAACTTCATAATGAGGCAGTGTAATATGTATTATTGCATATGTCAACCATAGATCTCTTTACCCTCCGGTAGCTCTGCATCCGATTCCACCAATCATGCAACTCGATATCGAGAACCTGGTCCCGCAGTCCTCCACGCTTCGCTATGTCTCAGCATTCCTCCGCTCGAAGCGCCCAGTTTCCCATACTGCTGCAGCTTCAGACCCGGATCTCTACCTGGCGAGTCTGCGCAGGCAGGACCGCAGCAGAACGATAGGCTTTATTTCCACACATTTCCCCAAAGTCCGGATTGTCCTTATTGCAGAGTTGGGATGGTTGAGCAAACCCGTCAAGCTTGCACACGCCCGGGTAAGGTGACGCCAACCTTCTCTTTGTGATGGCGGAGCCCTCGCTCGCTGTGGTCTCGCGGTTTTCCACAGGGGAGCCTGTCTACTTCTTGTTTTTAACTTCTATAGCTAATGAAAAGCTCCTTGTATATGTGTGAGGGTGTTTCATCGTGGAAAACTGCCGAAATTCACAGGGGGGGCGCAACCGGAAAGAGGCCGGAGGGTGGCCCGGCCCAACGCATGCAGGCAGGTCGGGAACAAAGAGGCCAAGCGAGCTTTTGGGATGAAGAAATCGACTGGGCTGGTCGGTGGAAAGGCAACAAGCCCAGGTATTATCGGCCTCGTTAAACGAAAACAACATTAACGCATATGAGTATGGTTACATCTACTCAGATGCACATATATTGGCCAAGAGCCAGAGCAATAGTGGCACTTCACTCCCACTTGCCCTCAGCGTCGCGCCGCAAGGCCTCTGCGAGCTCGCGGTCGCCCTCGCCACGGCGGACCGAACGCTCGACCAGGTCAACCTTCCTGCCCAGGTCGCCCAGGCCAAGCGCCCGGGCGGCCCAATACAGAAGGGCAGCGATGGTGGCCAGGGCGAGCCCCAGGTAGAGGGCGATCGTCATTCCGTAGTCGGCGAGTATGACCCGCCGGTAAGGGGCGAGCCAGGAGAGACGATCGGCAAGGAGGATGGCGGTGACGCCGGCGACGGCTACCGTCATCCCGAGACTGACTTTCCAGGGTTGGATGGATCACCTCCGGTGCGGGAATTATGGGGAAACAAGGCGACCAGGAGCGCCCGGGAGCAAAAACAGGGGAAGGGACGTGTCGAGACACCCCCGGGAATCGTGAGCTAACCGGGTCAGGCTGCGATTTCCAAGGTTCCAACGCACCCTTATACCCCAAAAACGCTTACAGCGCCTCGCAGCGCGTTTTTCGCACCGTATTCAGGCGGTCTACAAGTCGACCGAGGCATCGCCTTGATCGGCAGGCCCCCGGGTGCCTCCGGCCGGGGGATCTCCCCTGCGGCCGAGGCCGCGGATCCCTTTCGATCCGGATCGGCCGAGTGCTTTCGACACTCGGGCCCCGGCGCGGCCGTTGCCGTGGATGACGAAGCCGGCGGCCGCCTTGGCCTGGATCGCCCGGTTGCGGTAGTCGCGCGTTGCGACCTCGACATTGACGTGATCGGTTCGGCCCTCGGCGTCAGTGTATTCAATCTGGGCGTCAGGGTAGTGGACCTTGCCGGTTTCATCGACGGGCAGGCTGAGCTCTTTGGCAGCCTGGATCCGCTCGATGTCGGCCGCCGCCTTGCCGTCCCGGGCCCGGGCAGTCTCGCTTCTCTTGGCGACGATGCTCTTCAATTCGGCATCGATCCGGATGCGGCGGATTACGGCTCCGTCTCCCTGAAGACGTTTGACCTCTGCCCGGGCGGCCCGGTAGACCTGCGTGTCATGCGCCAGCTCAGCGGACTTGACCAGGCCGGCCCAGGTCCGCTGATGGGCGTCGAGCCCGTGCTTGACGGCTTGCCGGCGGGCGAGGTCGGCGCCGGACCGGGTCGGGGTCAGAAGCTTGTAGGGGCTGCCCTTGGGACCGTGGACCGTGTGCTCCCGCAGGGCGCCGGCGCGGATCCACTGGTTGACTCCGCGTCGGGCCGTGTAGGGGTGGCCATCGAAGTGAGCTTCGGCCAGATCGTGAAAGGATACGGCGCGGTACAGGCCAACATCGACCAGGGCGCGGTCGCAACGGTCCTGGAAAGTCCGGCGGTCGCGGCGAGGATCGATCTCGCGCCGATGTCCGGAGCGCATCCGGCGCGATCGGGGGCGCGGTTTCAGCGGCGGCTTCGGCAAATGCCGGGGCAGGGAAGTGCGGCCCGGGGAAACCGATTCTCGGGAGCGCTCAAGCATAACTCAACTCCGAAGAGGGAACGAAGACGGAAGGAGGCATAATTGAAACGCTCTAGCAGTTTAGCCCGGCGACGCAGCCACTCGTTTCAAATGTCATCGCGGCCGATTTCTCGAAGTTCGATCAATGCGGTGGCCACCCATGATTCAACCAGGTCGATAAGCTTGATTTGGGAGTCCACCGTCTTATCCAAGAAACGTTGAGCCTGCCGTCCGTCCGTGTATCTGGCAGTGATAGCGATCCACGCACGGTAGTGCGTTGGCGGTGTCTTGGCTTTGATCTTCCGGACACTTTCAAGGATTGCGGCCAATCGCTTCTCAACAGCCTTCTCGAAAGCGTCTACTGTCATCGGGAGCAAACCCAAGGCAGTTGAACCGCCTTGGGCATCGCTAGACCAATAGGAGCTATCAGCGTATATGGCCCGGATGGTAATGAAGCCGCTGAAGGTCGTGGTTTTTTTGCTGCTAGCCTTGGAAAACACGGAAATGTCCTCTCATGTTGGTTTGTTGCATTTCTCAGGCCGCCGGCTGATTTTCACACCTCTGCGTCCTCTGCGCTGGCCGCTTGCGACTTCGCTTGCATCTGGCGCACTTGATTCGCTGGCGCTTGATGGCGTCCATCGCTCCCACCACCGATCCGCCGAGGCGTCTTTTGGGCTGGATCAGCCACAGACTGCCATCCGTAGTCCATTCGACTGGAGCCACATGGCCACAATGCAGGGGAAGGGTCAGTTCGCCGCTCATAATCCACGTTTCTCCGGCGGGGGTTCCGGATTGGCGATCCCAGCGCGCACGATCCGTTGCAAGTCCCGCTCGCGGTCAGGCAACAGGTCGAGGACCTGAGCCCTCCAACGGGCCACCGTTTCAACCAACATCACCTCGGCATTACGCTTCTGCCTTGCCTTGCCGTTCAGCATGGCGTGAGCCAAGCCGGAAACGAACAGCCGCCAGCCGTTGCGCTCAAGGGGACGGTCCAGCTTTTTCTGAAGATCCCTCGTCCGCTTTTCACGGCTGGGCAGCAGCCGGTCAGCGTCGAGGCCTTCACAGGCCTGCCGCCAGATCCCGTCGAACTCAACCTGGGAACCAGGCCGGGCTTCAGGCGCGAGCCCCAATGCGACCTCCTTGACTGTCGGCACTCTGTCTTCGTTGTTCCCTGCGAAACGCATAGCGGACACGAATGCTCATTAAGAGCACACTGCAACAGCCAACACAAGACGGATTTCTTTTCAGTCCTGCCAAAAGACCTCCCGATACTTTCAATCGAAACAAGCGTCCTTCAGGTCTCCTGATCGAGAGCGTCTCGTTCCGACGTTGCCAGATCCGTTCAGCGGCTCGGGCCAGTCCCGCGCTTCAGGGCCCGTTCGGGGGCGGCCGCGCGGGCGGCAATGTTTTGAGCGGCGGCCCGGTCCGGCTGGGAAGGCTGCCTCGTGGGTTGAGGAGGCATGCTTGTGGCCGGAGCCTGCCTGGTTCCCGCCGGCCGCTGGGCTTCCCTTTCACGGCCGCGGCGGAGGACGTAGTCGGACATCTTCTGGGCGTCGCCGGCGGCGTGGCGGATCTCGAGGGGGTCCTTCTTGAGCACCGCGACCCAGCTTTCGACATAGGCCGCACCGCGGCTGGGGTCGTGGCCGACGCCAATCCTCTCGCCGGTCATCATGGCCGATATCTCGGCGCGCATTTCCTCTTTGGCGTAGGCTTCCGAGCCGAAGCCCGCCTCGACTCCCTTCTGCAGAGACTCGCGGTTCATCCGGTCCGGGTGTCCGGTGGCGTGGCCCACCTCGTGCAGGGCGGTCTGGTAGTAGTGGTCGGCGGAGGGGAATTGAGCCTTTTTGGGCAGGACGATCTCGTCCTTGGCAAGGTTGTAGGAGGCCTCATCGCCGCTACGGTTACGGATGGGAACCCCGCTGGCCTTGAGGACGTTTTCGGCTTGCTGGTGCGCTTTCCAGGACGGTTTGGCCGCAGGCGCCGATCTGGAGGGCAGGCGGTCGGCCTGCTCGGCGTTAAAGACCGTGTAGGTCTTGACACGAGGCGGATTGAGGCGCTCCTCGCGGTAGGTAGGCTTGCCTTCCGCGTCGAGCACTGGCTTGCCCTTGTCGTCGGTGGCCTTCACCTGGCGCGTGTGCTGGACCCAGAGGACTGAAACGCCGCGCTCTCCCTTGCGGATCCGTCCTCCCTGGCGGTTGATCTGCTTGAGGGTGCCCCAGCGGTTGTCGGAGTAGCCGCGCTCCTGGGCGATGGCGGCCAGGTGCAGGCTGTTGCCGCCGTTGTAGCGGTTGCCTGAAGAGAGGTTTTCAGGGAGGACCCTCTCCCCGGGCTTCCAGGGCTTCTGCCAGGGGGCGACGCCGTCCTTGATCTGCTTGATGACCAGGTCGGCCACCTTTTCGTGATATTCCCGCATCTTGGACGAGCCGGCCTTTTCCTGGCTCCCGGCCGGCTTGTCGGTATTGCTTTGATGTGGCATGGTTTTGACCTCCTTTTGAGTTGGGGCGGCGGCCCGCCGCGGTTCAACGAACAAGACTTGGTTTGTCAACTGTCATGAGGGTCCTCCCCGGCGGCATCGATGTCCTCCTGGCTACCCACGTCCTCAGGGAAGACGCCGAAAGCTTCGGCCATGCCGGGCGGCGCCTCGATGGTCACATCTCCCCGGGCCACGGCCTCGGCGAATTCCTCCTCGGTTTCAACGGTCAGGATTCTTTCTCCATCAACGACTCTTTCTCGGATCATCGTGATCTACCCCTTTCAAGTTCTTCTTTCTTTCGCCGGACGGTCCGTCGGGCGTAATAGCCGGGATTCGGTTTGTCCTGCCTCTGCTGCTCGAGCTGTGAGATGACAGACTCGGGATCCTCCCCGCTGCGCAGCGCGTCCCCGGCGGCGGCCCAGTCGCGCTCGCTCTGAGAGTGATGCCCCGGCGGCATGCGGCGGCGTTCTTTCGTCCCGCCGGCGCTCTGCTGCTCAGGCACAGGCAGCCCCCGGAAATCTTCCGGACGGACCATACGCCCTGCATGCCAGGTCCAGGTCACCAAGGGCCTGTTCCTTCCAGGCTTGCAGTTCCGGAAGCCCGGAAGGCGCATCACCCGGGAAACGTCGGTAGCGGCGCGATCGCCGCCGTAGCGGTCCGCCAAGCCGCGCATGACCGCCTCGGCCTGGTCGTGACTCCACCAGTTCGGCACCGTGTCCCAGAGAATCTGGTAGCGGTCCTTGGATGTGCGGAGAATGTGGGCGGGGCGGGGAAGAGCACCGAGCTCCACGTCCTTGAGAACGCGGTCGTGGCCCTTCCGGCCGTCCTCGTCGAGGTCGAGTTGCAGACGCCGCACGTCCTCGATGTCTGATTTCTCCCGCCCCCCGGATCCGGCCCGGATCGGGTTGACGCATAGGTAGATGTCGTAATCACGGGCGTTCAAGTGCCTCAGCCAGGCCTGCACTTTCGACGAGGTTGCCTGGCGCAGCGTAAAGACCCGCTGCTCGGCCTTGCCATCGGGACGCGGTAGGGCCAGAAACGCGACGCGATCGCGCGCGGCATGGGAAAACATGCGCCGGATAAACTGTGTGGGTTGATCTTCGTCCATTAGTCTTTACTTCGGACCGGTTCATCTAGCACATGCTGGAAAGGACCCTCGCATGTGCTAGACTGTCTGCATGAATTATCTCAACACCATCATCAACGGGGTAGTGGTTCTGCTCGTTGGATTGATTCTCTGGATCGTGGCCGATATACGCCAAGACATCCGGCACCTCCACACCCGCATTGACAACATGCTGCTGAGCCGCAGCGCCGAAGCCAGCAAGTAACCCCCCCGGCGGGAATCCCGCCGAGAAAATTCGCGAGCAAGCGGAGTTCAGTCAATCGCCCGCCGATTCCTGCTGTTCGAGGGCGAGAATGCGGGTATGCGCCTGGTCGGCGAGCTTTGCGACAGCCAGCAGGTGGTTGCGGCCGAAGCTCTGCGTGGTCTTCCAATTGCCGTCTCCGTCCTGGTAGCGTCTCTCGATTCTGGCTGTGTAGAACTTGGCGTCTCCGTTTGCGCCCTGGTTCTCCCAGATCGAGGCGGTGATCCCGCCGATGCGCAACCGATCAATGGGCCTATGAGATTTGTCGTTGTCCACGTGTGTTCTCCTTTCGTTCGTCTTGACTCCTAATTCCTACGGGCCGACACCGCCGACCTGCAGGGAAACAAACAGCAAATAGCAAGCGATCCCGAGGCCGGCGCCGGCAGCGCCTCCCAGAACCAACCCCAGCATCAAGCCTTTTGTGCGGGCGTCATCGCGGGTCCGCTTCAACTGGTGCTGCCAGGCGCTGGAGGCGTCTAAAGAAACGCCGATCTCGCGGAGGCAGCCGTCCAGACGACGGTGAAGGGTTGCAGCCTCCTGTTGCAGCTTCACCTTCTGTTCTCCTCGGCTGTCTTTAAGCCTCACCTGGTTGATCATCAACTCCTGGCCGATCTCAAGCAGGTCCTTGAGGGTGTCGCGAGGTTTCCTGGCTTTAGCGGTGGCTTCCATCCTCAACTCCTGTTAGAGGCCGAAGAAAACCCCGGCAAGGTGCGCTGCGAGAAACAGGGTGGCGGCGACGATAACACCCAACCAGAAGCCGCGCTTGTAGGCGGCCTTGCGGTACCACTTGGCGGCCTCCCTGTAGTCCTGGTCCACACCTCGGCCGATGTCGTATAGAAAACCCAAGTTGTTTTGGGCGCGTGAGTGCCCCTGCTCGGCGGCCAGCCGGTACCACCTTGCAGCCTCTTGATAATCGCAAGGGACTCCCTCGCCGAAGTCGTAGGAAAGAGCCAGGTTGTGTTGATGTTGGGCATCCCCTTGCGGGGCCGCCAGATGCAACCACCTGGCGGCCTCCTGGAGGTTCCGGTCCACGCCCTGACCGAGGTAGCACATGAGGGCGAGGTAGTTTTGAGCCAATGGGTGCCCCTGCTCAGCGGCCTTGCGATACCATTTGGCGGCTTCCCTGTAATCCTGGCCCACACCTCGGCCGAAGTAATGGGCATCGCCTATCTCAACCTCGGCATGAGGGTCTCCGGACAGCGCAGCTTTCTGGATGGAAGGCAAGGAGTCGATCAAGGACATCCGGTCCCGATGTGGCGAGTTCATGGTGTTTTCTCTCAAAGAGCGAAGCTCTCCTCTCTGTGGATTGATGCGTTGATGGGGCATTGCTGGTTTTCGAGATTGGAGGGTTAAGAGCGGAGGCAGAAGTCTCGGCTTCCAAGGGCTTTGCCAGGGGGCGACGCCGGCCTCAATCTGTGAGACGATGCGCTGAACAAGATTCCTGTAGTAGACGTGAAGGCGCTTGTCGTGTGTTGGCGTCCGTATCGGTGTCATTTCTCTAATCCCGGCGCCCCGGGTCAGCGCATATCGAGTGCGATGGTCCATCCGGAAAGACCCCGGAGTCGAAACGTCAGCGTCAGCAGACGAGTTCCGACGCCTGTTCCGTAGCCGAGCTCGAGCTCGCTGTCGAGGCTGTCTGCGGGTTGGAGCAGGCGATCGACAGTCTCCTGGAACAGGCGTGTCTTGCCTCCCCGGGGCCCTCTTCCGGACGCGAAGCGGAGGACGAGGCCCCGTTTTTCGGCTCCGGGGTCCCAGCTGGCCTGGAGGCCGGCCCCCCAGATGCGAAAGGCCGACTGGTGCCAGAGAAGCGAGCTGCCGTGCACGGAGAAATCGAGGCCCTTGTCGGGCTTACGCCAGCTCACGCGTCCTCCGGCCTCGGCGCCGGCCCCTCGATGGGCTCCGCCGCGGTCGAGCCGGCCTCCGGCTTCCCCGGCCGCAACCAGGTCCTGGCCGAAGAGGCGGAAGGTTTGAGTCAGTTCGGCCAGGAGGCGCACCCTGCCGGCGTGGCCGCCGAGCGTGACGGTTTCTGCGGGGAGCCTGGCGCCGATCCAGGCGATGTCCCCGTCGCCGCGGACGGCAAGCTCCAGACGGTCCCAGTTCCTGGCGCGGATGCGGAGGCCGCCGGCCGCCATGCGGGCCGAACCTGAAAGGTCGTGGTCGCGGTCGAGCTCCCGCAATTTGAGCGGGGCGAAACCCAGCCCTCCGATGGTCCAGACAGTAACCCGGTCATGGACCTCGAAGTGAAGGTAGGGGTGGACGGTGTATAGCGTCGCCTGAGTAGAACCATCCAGGCCCTGGCCGTTCGAGTAGTCCATGCTGGAGGAGCCGCGCATCACCGAGGCGCCTACGAGCGTCTTCTTGCCGGAGTGAAGATCGAGGCCCACGTGGGCGGCCTGAAAGCCTCCCTGGTAGTCCAGCGACTGGGCGTGGCCGGAGAAGTGATGGGTGGCCCCTTCGGCCCACAGGACAGGCCGCCAGCCCTTGAGCCTGGCGAGGACCTTGCGAAGGGAAAGGCGGGGCTCGATCAAGCCCACGTTGC
Source organism: Acidobacteriota bacterium (assembly GCA_026706225.1). Next base: position 14,181 of record JAPOZE010000593.1, on the reverse strand, counting down.
GGCGTTCGTTCTTCCGCCTCCAGGCGGCGAGCCAGTCGCCGGGAATGAGGCGATCGGCGTCGTGGTGCGGTTGGGGGAGAAGGGCAGGGGAGCGCCCGCCATCGCGTGAGGCCGGAGGTTCCTCATAGCGAGGTTGCCAGCTTCCCCACTCCTCGGTCTGGCGGGCGCGGGCGAAGCGCTCTTCCAGCGCCGATTGAACGCTGTCGGACCAGGCGCGGGAAGAAAGCGCCAGAACGGTGCGGGTTTCCGCGGAAAACTCCCCGGTGGAACGCTCCTCGACCAGCATGACGGTGGTGGCGGCCAAGGGGTGAAAGGAAACCTGAGGAGAGAGCGAAGCGAGCTGCAGGCGAATGCGCTCGCCGGATTCGTAAGCTTGATCGGGCAAGGCCTCGACGGTGAAGCTGCGGGCCTCGTCTCCCGGCTCGAAGACCAGCTCGTCAGGGATACCGCGGTAGTCCTCAGCAGTGATCCCCCCAAGGTGAGAGAACGTGAGGCCGATGACCTCGCGGCGGTCGGCCGCCGGGGTGACGGTGACGACAACCGTCGCCCCGGGTCCGTACTCGTTGGCGGTATATTCAGCCTGCGTGAAGCTGACGGCGAGGTCGGCCCCGTCATCGTCGAGCAGGGTGATCGTGGCCCCCACGACGCGAACGCGGGTGGCGCCCGTGATGAGAATTCGCTCTGTGCCTTCGGGGTGAGGATCGTCAATGGGAGTGAGATTCAGTTCCCGGGTAACGCTCAGGCGTCCTGCGGGAAGGATCAGGGGATCGGTGATGCCACCCAGATCGTAGTCGATGGTGGAGACGGCAGTGCCTTCAAGCGTGAGAGCGATCTCGGTGTCGGTGGAAAAGGCGGTCGAGCCTTCCACGCGGGCCTCAAGCAGGACCCGGGTGGCCGGCGCGGTCTCGGCCAGAGTCGCCGGAGTGGCGGTAAGCTGAATCCGCGCCGGAGGGATGTCGTTGTCGATCAGGAGGAGGACGGCGGTGCTGGTGTAGCCGACACCGGCGTTGCCCACGATCTCGAGGGTCTCGTCGGGCTCGTCAAGCGTGTCGTCGATCGGCGTCACCCTCAGCGAGGTCGATGCCGACACGCTGCCGGCGGGAAGGGTGAAGGTGAAGGGGCCGCTCACGGTGTAGTCCACCGTTCGGCCGGCAGTCCCCGCAAACTCCAGAGCGACAGCAAGGTCGTCGTCATAGGGCGTGCCGCTGCGCACGGTGACGGTGAGCATGACCCTCACCGCGCCGGCGCCTTCCTCGATCCTGCGCGGCTCGGCCCGCAGGGTGAGCAGGGATTCGTCGTTGTCGAGCAACCTCACCAAGGTTGGCGTGACGGGGAGTCCCGCCGGAGTGGTCGCGCTGATCTCGATGGTCTCGTCCAGCTCGTCCCGGCTGTCGTCAATGGGCCTGAAGGTGAGGACGCTCGTCGCCAAGCCTTCACCGGCCGGGATGGTGAGGACCAGGGGGCCGGAGACGGTGTAGTCTCCGTCTCTCCCCGCTGTGGCCGTTCCGCCGAAGGCGAGGGTGAGGATCCGGGCGCGGGCATAGGTGGTGCCGCCTTCGACCCTGGCGGTAAGGGTGATCTCGGTAGCAGGGTCTCCCTCGGCGATGTCGGGATCATCGACGGAGAGCGCGATGCCGGTGGGCGGGGCATCGTCGTCAACCAGGGTGATCTCCGCAGGGGTGACCGGCAGGGGGCTGGAGACGACCGACAGGGTGATGGTCTCGTCGGTCTCGTCCACCAGGTCGTTTTCAGGCCTCAGCACGAATGTCGATTGGGCCGTTGAGATGTTTGACAGCAAGGTGAGGGTGAAGGGCCGGACGGGGTCGAAGTCAACGGCCGCGTCCTCGCCGGAGCCCCGGACGGCGACCTCGAAGGTGCGGATCTCGTCGAAAGTGAAGTCGTCTTCCAGGGTGAGGGTAACGGTGACCAGGGTGTCCCGGGCGGACTCGGCCACGCGGTCGATATCGACCGAGAGGTTCCCGACAGCGTCTCCCACTGCCACATCGTCATCGACGAGAGTCAGTGTGGCCTGGGAGACGGTCAACCCGGGAGAGGCGCCGTTGACGATGATCGTCTCGGCGCCTTCGACCAGGGCGTCGTCGATGGGGGCGAAGGTGAGGGTCGTTTGCCCGGCCTGCTTGCCGGCCTCGACCTCGATTGCCCGCGCGCCGCCCACGTCGTAGTCGGAGGCGGTGGCGGTCCCTCCGAAGGAGAGGGCGATCGACAGGCCGGCGGAGGTGACCCCGTCCAGGGTAGCCGTCACCGTAACGAGAGCGGATGTCTCCCCCTCGGCGATCTCTTCGTCACTCAAGGCAAGCTCGGCGGAGGTCACCTGCTGATCGTTGTCGAGAAGGTCGAGAGAGGCGCCGGTGACGGTCAAGCCCTCGGCCGTGCCGGAGATCTCGATGGTTTCGGTCTCTTCGACCAGAACGTCGTCAACCGGTGCAAGGGTCAGGACGGTTTGGCCGGTCTGGTGGCCGGCTTCGACCCGGATGGTTCGAGTGCCGCCGACTGTGTAGTCATCCGCGGCAGCGGTCCCTCCGAAGGAAAGGGCGATGGAAAGATTGGTGGTGGTGACGGCATCGAGGGTGGCCGTCACCGTCACCAGGGCCGAAGCCTCCCCCTCGGCGATCTCGTCATCGCTCAGGGTGAGGACGGCGGAGGTCACCTCCTGATCGTCGTCTCCGAGGACGATCTCGACGTCGTCGATCCCGATGCCGTTATAGACCCGGTCGCGGCTGGTGGCCGCGTGGCGCATCAGGGCCACGCCGCCCTCGGCGTCCTCGTCGGGCTCGCTGCTGAGGGTGACTCGCTGGGGCTGGTTCCAGTCGGCCGCCGAGAAGGTCAGCCGCCTGGGGCTCCAATCGAGATTCTCGACGTTCTGTCCGAGCCTCGATATGGAGACCACGACGGGCGAAGTGGGCTCCGAGGCCAGTTCGAGGGTGTAGAAGGCTTCACCGTCCTCCTCAAGCCGCAACTCCTCGGGATCGACCTTGACCCCGGCCGTGTCGTCGTCGCGGAGGACGACTTCAAGCGAGGCGGCAACACGCGTGTAGCCGCCTCCGGAAGCCTGGTGGGTGATCTCGGTGGTGCGGTCGCTGTCGATGAAGTCATCGACACCGCTCACGCTCACTTCCCGGGCCTGGTTCCAGTTGGTGGTGGTGAAGCTGAGCGAGGCAGGCGAGGTTGTGGCAACCTCCGGGTCCCGGCTGGCGATCGAGACAGTGACCGTGCCGGAGGGGGCGGTCAGGAGCTTGACGGTGTAGGTGGCTTCGCCACCGTCCTAGACTCCCTGGAGGTTGACGAGGACGGTGGCGAAGCCACCTACACCGTCAACCTCCAGGGAGTCTTCAGAGAGCATGAGCCCGGCGGTGTCATTGTCCATTTCCCTCGCCGTTGCCTCGGCGGTGACGCCGGCGTAGTCCCCGCCCGAGGCCGTATGGAGGAAGGTGGCTTCTCCGTTGGCGGTGTCGTCGTCCTCGCCGGCCGAAACGGTGACCTCCTGAGTCTGGTTCCAGTTCGTGGTGGTGAAGGTGAGCGAAGGCGGGGTGACCGAGAGGTCCTCGTCGCCTGAAGAACGGGAGATGGCCACCGTGACGGTGGCGGAAGGCCGGGTGGCCAAGCGGAGGGTCCAGGTTGCGCTTTCGCCTTCCTCGACCGTGAGGGGCACACCGGTGATCACGAGGCCGGCCGTATCGTTGTCGATTTCGGTGGCGGTGATATCGAGGGCGACCGCGTCGTAGCCGCCTCCTGAGGCGGTGTGGCGGATGGTGGCGGTCCCATCCGCCAGGTCGTCGTCCTCGGCGGCGGAGACGGTGAGGGTCTGCGCGCCGTTCCAGTTCGTTGTCGTGAAGGTGAGGGAGGGAGGCATCACCGTCAGATCGGTGTCTCCCGAGGACCTTGCAACCGCGACGGTCACGGTGGCCGTGGGCTCGGCCGCCAGGCTCACCGTGTAGGCGAGCGTGCGGCCCTCCCGGACCGAGGGCGAGGTGTCGGAAAGGGTCAGGCCGGGAGCGTCGTTGTCGCTTTCAGTGGCCGTGACCTCTCCCATGACCCCCGCATACCCGCCTCCCGAGGCCGTGTGCAGGAAGACGGCTTCTCCGTTGGCTGTATCTTCGTCTTCTTTGGCCGAAACGGTAACCTCCTGTGGAGTTTCCCAGTTTGTCGTCGTGAAGGTCAGCGAGGGCGGCATGACGGTGAGATCGGTGTCTCCGGAGGACCTTGCAACGGCGACGGTCACCGCCGCTGAGGGCTCATGGGAGAGCCGGACCGAGTAGGTGGCCGGGCGGCCCTCGGGCACGAAAAACGAACGGGTGGAAAAGATGAGGCGGGCGGTATCGTTGTCCTTCTCTCTCGCCATCACCTCTCCGGTGACGGCCCCGTAGCCCCCGCCCAGGGCGGAGTGCCCGATGGTGGCGCTCCCATCCGCCAGGTCGTCGTCTTCCTCCGCCGAGACCCTGACCGATTGGGGCCGGTCCCAGTTGGCGGGCGAGAAGGTGAGGATCGCCGGGGAGGGAGCAAGGTCGGCATCTCCCGAGCTGCGGCCCACGGCGACGGCCACCGAGGAGACGGGTTGATGGGACAAGGTCACGGTGTAGGTGGCCCTGCCGCCTTCGGGGACCGTGACCGAAGGGGGCGAGAAGGTGAGGGCGGGGGTGTCGTTGTCCTTCTCGGTGGCGGTGACGCTTTCGATGAGGCCGCCGTAGCCGCCTCCCGAGGCCGTGTGCTGGATCGCGGCCCTGCCCGGCGCAATGTCGTCATCGGCGCGGGCGGAGACGGTCACGGTCTGCGGGGTGCTCCAGTCGGTGGTCGTGAAGGTGAGCGAGGCCGGGGAAGGGGTGAGGTCCGGGTCGCCCGTGGCGGCGAGGGCCACGGTGACGCTGCCGCCGGGCCGGTAGGCCAGGGCGACGGTGTAGGCGGCCATGCCGCCTTCCGGGACCACGACGGAGGCGGGGGAGAAGCGGAACGCCCCGGCGTCGTTGTCTTTTTCGACGGCCCCGACGGCAGGCTTGAGGCCCCCGTAGCCGCCGCCCGCCGCCGTGTGGGTGATGGAAGCGCCGCCGTTAACCAGATCGTCGTCCTCTTCGGCCGAAACGGTCACGGTTTGGGGAGAGTTCCAGTTGACCCTCGTGAAGCTGAGCGAGGGCGGCAAGACAGTGATGTCGGAATCGCCGGTAGCGGCCAGCGACACGGTCACGGTGGCGGTGGGTTGAAAGCGCAAGGTGACGGTATAGGCCGCCGTCCCCCCTTCGGGGACCGTGACGGAGGCCTTGGAGAAGGCGATCCGGCCCCTATCGTCGTCGTCCTCGGTCGCGGTAATGGTCCCGCTGACCCCGCCGTAGCCGCCGCCGGTGGCGGCGTGGGAAAAGGTGGCCGAGCCGTCGGCTAGGTCGTTGTCCTGGGCGGCCCTCAGGGTGAGGGTGCGGGGGACGTTCCAGTTGGAAGGCGTGAAGACGATGGCGGGTGGGGAAACGGTGAGGTCGAGATCGCCGCTGGCGCGGGACAGCAGGACGGCGACGGTGCCGGTCGGCTGAAACTTGAGCCGGAGGGTATAGGCCGCCGACCCGCCTTCGGGGACCGTGACCTTCGAGGTGGAAAATTCCAGCTCCCCGGTGTCGTCATCCTCCTCGGTGGCGGTGAGGGAGCGGCTGACGGCCGCATAGTCGCCTCCCGAGGCGGTATGGGTGAAGGTGGCCGAGCCGTCGGCCAGGTCGTCGTCCTCCCCAGCCGTGACGGTGACGGTCTTGGCGGTGTTCCAGTTAGAGGTAGTAAAGGTCAACGAGTCCGTGGAGGCGGAAAGATCGGGATCGCCATCGGCGGCCTTGGCGATCGAGACCGTCACCCGGGCGCTCGGCTGGGAAAGAAGCCGCACGGTGTAGGCCCGGGAGCCTCCTTCGGCGACCGAGAGGGCGCTGCGGGAAAACACCAGGCCTGCCGAGTCGTTATCCCTCTCGGTCGCCTTGACCGCTCCGGTGACCGAGCCGTAGCCCCCGCCCTGGGCGGTGTGGGTGAAGGTGGCCGAACCGTCGGCCAGATCGTCGTCTTCGGCCGCGGAGACGGTGACGGTCTGCGGGGTGCTCCAGGTGATGGTCGTAAAGCTCAGGGAGGGCGGGGAAGCGGTGATGCTGGTATCGCCCGCAGCTGCTCGGGCGATCCTGACGGTGACGTTGCCGGAAGGCTGGGTGGCGAGCCGGACCGTATAGGTGTCCGATCCTCCCTCCCTGACCGTCAGGGCGCGCTCGGAAAGGGTGAGCCCCTGAGCGTCGTTGTCGCTTTCGGTCACGCTGGCGTCCTTGCTGAGGGTGGCGTAGTCGCCTCCCGAGGCGGTGTGGCTGAGGGTGGCTTCCCCGTTGACGCCGTCGTCGTCCTCGGCGGCGGAGACCCTGACCTCCTGGGCGTCATCCCAGTTCGACCGGGTAAAGGTCATCGTGTCCGGAGTGAAGGTGATGCTGGTGTCCCCTGTCGAACGGACGATCGCGACGGTGACGGCCGCGGTGGGCTGGGTGGCCAGCTCCACGGTGTAGGTGGCCGTGCCGGCTTCGGCAACCGTCAGGGAGGTCTTGGAAAGGACGATGGCGGCGGTGTCATCGTCCTCCTCGGTGGCGGTGACGGCGCCGCTGACGTTGGTGTATTCGGCGCCGGTGGCCGAATGATTGATCTGCCGGGAGCCGTCAACGCCGTCGTCATCCTCGCGGGCGGAGACGGTGACGGTCTGCGCGGTGCTCCAGTTCTTTGTGGTGAAGGCGAGGGTGGAGGGGCTGACGGTGATGTCCACGTCGCCGGCATCGGCGACGGCGACCCCGACCGTGACCGTCCCGGTGGGGGCGTAGCGGGGCCGAAGGGTATAGGTCGCCCTGCCTCCCTCGGGGACCTTGACGGAACGTTTCGAGAAGAGCAGTTCGGCGGAATCGTCATCGTCCTCGGTGGCAGTGGCCGTGGCCATGACGCCGCCGTAGCCGCCGTCTTTCGCAGTATGGGTGAAGGTGGCCGAACCGTCGGCCAGGTCGTCGTCCTCGGCGGCCGAGACGGTGACGGTCTTGGCGGTGTTCCAGTTGAGCGTTGTGAAGCTGAGAGAGGCGGGGGTGGCGGAAAGGTCCGAGTCGCCTTGCAGCCAGCTCACCGAGACCGTGACGGTCCCGGTGGGCCGGGTAGCCAGCTTCAGGGTGTAGGCCGCGGTGCTTCCCTCGGTGACCCTGACCGGGCTGCCCGTGATGATGAGTTTTCTGTCCTTGTCCTGCTCGGTGGCGATGAGGTCGCCGGTGACCCCGGCGTATTCGGCCCCCGAGGCGGTGTGGCGCAGGGTCGCCGTACCGTTGAGGCCATCGGTGTCTGAAGCCGCCGAGACCGTGACCGCCTGGCCGGTGCTCCAATTGCTTGTGGTGAAAGTGAGACTCTTGGGACTTGCGGTGATATCGGCATCGCTCCCCCTTGTGGGGGCGATCGAGACGGTGACGCTGCCGCTGGGCTCATGCGACAGGCTGACCGAGTAGGTCGCCTTGCCTCCTTCGGGAACATCGACAGCCGAAGGCGAGAAGGCCAGCGAGCCGGTATCGTCATCCTCCTCGGTGACGGTGACCGCGCCCCGGATGCCGGAGTAGTTGGCTCCCGAGGCGGTGTGGTTGATGGTGGCGGTCCCGTCGGCCAGGTCGTCGTCCTGGGCGGCCTTCAGGGTAACCGTCTGGCCCTCGCTCCAGTTGGAGGTCGTGAAGGTGAGCGAAGCGGGCGAAACGGTGATGTCGGGATCGCCGCCGGCCGCCTTGGCGATCGAGACGGTGACCTCTCCCGTGGCGGCTTCGGCAAGGCTGACCGAGTAGGTGGCGGTCCCGCCTTCATCAACGGCGACCTTCGTGCGGGAAAAGGACAGCGCCTCGCTGGTGTCGTTGTCGCGCTGGGTCAGTGTGGCGAATGCCGATCCAATGCCGGAATCGTTGGAACGGGCGCGCACGGTTATGGAAGCGTTGGGCTCGTCCACGTCATCGTTAACCGGAGTGAAGGTCAGGTCGGCCTTGGCGCTGGTATCGCCCTGAGAGATGGTGCGTGTTTGAGCGGAGCTTACTTTGTAATCGGAAGTGCCGCTCGCGGAAAAGGTCACGGACAGGTTCTTGCCGATCGCCTCGCCAAGAGTGGCGGTGAGTGAAACCTTGACACTGCCATCGCCCTCGCTCCAGGAGGTCGGCCTGGCGGTGAGTTTGAAGGAAGGCGGAGACTCGTCATCACGAATGGTGCCCGCAATAGTGGCGATAGTCGAAGAAGCCTCAGGCGGATCAGGATCGATTCGGCGGGCGCTTATGGAGTAAGCGCGGGTGCCTTCGTACAACTTGGTATCAGTGGCGAAGACATTGAAGGTGGCGCGGGTGCTGGTGCTGTCTGTAGCGCCAATGGTCACCGTGGAGGAATTAAGAGGGTCGCCCCCGACGATGGAACTCGACACAGTGATGGAGAAGCTAGCGGCCTGATTGGGAACGCCTATAGAGCGCCGAATCCACAGAGAAATGCTGGCCTGCTTGCCTTCGATAATGGTGGTGCCGCTGCCGCAAACGTGCCAATTAGCGAAAAACGCGCTGGAGCATTGAGCCTGGGCCTCCTGGCCGAGGGACACCACGGCGAGGGTCGCCAGAAGGCAGGTCCTGGAAAGGCGGCGCGACCTCAGGAGGGGGAAGAGAGGCTTCACCGAGCGGGCCCTCCGCTTCGTTGGAGAAGCCGCTCGGGGTTCGCAACCCTTGCTTGGTGCAGGGAAGGGCGCATCTGAGGCGGCTGGGTCGCCCTGATTGCGCCGGGCGAAGGAGAATTCTGCTCTCTGGCTGCAGCGCGCTCCCGGCCGGCGGCGACCAAATGGTCAGAAATTTTTTGGGACTCGTGGGCGAGCTGGATCAGCTCTCCGGGTTCGCGACTCAGGACTGACGCCTTCACAGTGGGGCCGTGCGTCGCCTGGGGACTATAGCCCAGGCCGATCCGCTCGCAGGTTATGCTGGCAGCCATCTCGGCCCGCAGGTCCTCGCGGGGACCAGCAGAATTCGGGATGGAAGGGTCGCCGAGGTAATCAGAGACCTCGCGGCCCAGCCGGGAGGGGTGGGCGGCGGCGTGGGCGAGCTGCTTGACGACGGTGCGGTAGTACTCGGCGGGCGACGTAAAGCGGACCTTTTCGGGGATTGCGATCGTGTCCCCGTCGAGCGAGTAGGAGGCACGACGCCCCACCACGTGGCGCACGCGGACGCCTGAGGCCTGCAGTATGTCTTCGGCGCGCTGGTGGGCCTTCCAGGCCGGCTCGGCCCGCGATTGCTGCGGCGCTGGCAGCCCGTCGGCCTGCTCGGCGTTGTAGACGTTGGTTACCGCCGAGTAAGACGGCCCAGGTAGGGCGTCGGAGGGGATCCGGCCCGACTTGAGGTAGTCCTCGGCGATGCCATCAGCCTCATCCTTGTTCCAGCCTGCGCTGCTCCAGGCCATTGTGCCGTTCTTGCTTACGAATCCGACGCTGTAGACGGTGGTGGGATCAACAGGCCGGGAACGGGCTTCGACCAACACGGTTCGGGCAAAATCCCGACTATGGCGCACTGTGAGAGAATCGTCGGCCAAGTCGATCCTCAAGCCGCGGGGTTTCGTTTCGACAACCCCGCCGAGCGGCAGGCCCTGCTCGCCATCGCGGATACGCCCCCCCAACGCCTCGATCTGCTCCCGTGTCCCCCAGCGAACATCTCGGTAGCCGCGTTCCTGGGCGACGGAGGAAAGGTGGATTGAGTTGTAGTCTCTGTACAGCTTGCCTGTTCGGAGAGATCGGGGCAGGGCGGGTTCCTCGGGTTCTCGGGTCTTCTGCCATGAGGCGCGGCCCTGCATCATCTGTTCAGCTACTTGCCAGGCAACCTCATCGACTTCGCGGCGGTTTTCCCACTCGCCGGTCCAATCAACGGATCCGACTCCCATATCCTTTCTTCCCGGGACTTCCATCATCGACCTCCGTTAGCGATTGATTCCATTGGAATTACTTCTTCAAAAAGCCTCCTATCCAAAAGGACCCTAACGGAGCATTCCCGGGAGCGTCACACGGCTTGCAGGGCTTTGAAGACGCTGTTTTTTGAAGCTCTCCAAGGAGGCAGAAATGGATGAACTTCTGGTGCTTTTACTTCAAGGAACCGGCCCCAGCCCTTGGCTCCAGGCGGTGGACGTACTTCAGCGGGCCTTCACCGGTCCGATCGCAAGGGGCCTGTCGCTGATAGCTATTGTTGTCGCTGGATTGATGTTCGCCTTCGGCGAGGGGGGTTCCAAGCGCGCCCTGGCCGGCGTCATCTTCGGCCTCGGCATGGCCCTGGGCGCATTGAGCTTCTCGACTTGGCTTTTCCCAACGCCATGAGCGAGTTCCGAGCTTGGCAGGGGTATCCCGCCCTCAGCCGGCCCAAGATCTTTCTGGGCGTAGAACGCACCTGGCTCGTGCTGAGCTTTACTCTGAGCATGGCTCTTTGGATCGGGGCCGATTCCTTGTTGTCAGCAGTGGTTGTCCTCGCCGCGCTCTATGGGGCAGGGCGGGCGGCCCTTAAGGTTGATCCCGACATGCTCCTGATCCTGAAGGAATCGTCCCGTTACCGCGCCCGCTATGATCCCGGCAAGTGGAGCGACAACCCTTGGCACGTGTTGATCAGGGGAGCAAGGAAGGGAAGAAGGTGAACCTCGTTGCAGAAGCCCGGGACTACGCGGCAGCCGGGTCCCTGGCCGAAGAGATCCCGTACTGGGGCTGGCTTCCCGACAACAGGACCTGCCTCACCCGTGGCGGGCAACTCCTGACCCTCGGCCAGCTGTCCCCTTGTGTTGCCGACGGGCAGACAGCCGCCCAGATGGACCGCGTCCTCGACCGATGGCAGCGCGCGCTTTCGAACCTCGACGACCGCACGCGGTTTTATTTCTACTTCCTGCGCCGGCCGTTGCAGCTTGAGCCGGCAACCGGCGGGGGAGGGCAGATTGCCGCGCTGGCTGCCGGTAGGAGGACCCGGTTCCTCAAGAGCCGGGTTTCCGACACCCGTACCTACGTTGCCTGGTCCACCGATCCCCGACTCAACCAGGCCGGAGCCAACGCCGGCAACACTTGGAGGGGACGGCTGGAACGACTCCCCCTGCTCGGTCAGTGGGCTTCCTGGCGCCGCTCCTCTCAGGGGGAATCCTACCTCCGGGCCTCGATTGAAGCCGCGGCCGGGCGCTTTCGCCAACAAGTCGAGGCCTCCCGCGTCCTGCTCGACGACCTGACTCCCATCCGGATCCTCGAAGCGGGGGAAGCCTCCCGCCTGCTGTCCGAACTCATCAACCGCCCGGGCACCCACTGGAACGGGACCACAGGCAGCGGCCTTAACTGGCGCCTGGCCCTCTCGGAACTCGAGGCCGAACGCCGCCACCTGCGCCTCGATGGCGAGGACGTTGTCCTCTATTCGCTTCTCTCACCGCCTGTCGAGGCACGGGCAAACCTGCTGGCCGACCTCTACCGGCTGGGGGGAACCCTCAGCGTCAGCCTCGAATGGCGGAGACTCGCACAGAACAAGGCCCGCAAGCGCATCAACTCCGCCCGCCGCCACTACTTCGCATTGCGCTATACCACCTTGGCGCACATCCAGGAGAAGGAGTCCACCGACGCTGCGCTGGAAGACAGCGCCGCCAGCGCCGAGGTCAACCGCCTGCAGGACGCGCTGGTCGAGCTCGATTCCGACGGCATCGCCTATGGCGATTTATCCCTGACGGTCGCGCTCCATGGAGAGATCTCCGAACTCGACTGGATGGATGGGGAAGTCAGGCGCATCTTCGACTCTCATGACGCCAAGGTCATCCGCGAAGGCTTCGGGCAGCTTCCTGCCTGGTTCTGCCGCCTGCCGTCCCAGCCGCCTTCGCGCCAGGTCCGCTCCATCCTCGCCTCCGCGGGCCTGGCGGCCTGCCTGTCCCCTCTCTACGGTCCGCCTGTCGGCCAGCCTCTTAGCAGCCATCTCGATCAGGCTTCCCTCGCTGTCCTTGAGACTCGCTGGAAGACCGCCTACCACTACGACCTCCATGCCGGCGATGTCGGCCACACACTCGTGCTCGGCGCCACCGGGGCAGGGAAGAGCTTCCTGCTCAACTTCCTGCTGGTGCAGGCCCTGAAGTACACGCCCAGGATCCTCATCCTCGATCTCGGCGGTTCCTACCGCTGGCTGACGCGCTTCCTCGGCGGCGGCTACCTCGAGCTCTCCCCCGAAGAGGACCGCGGAGCGTCCTTTCGCCTCCGTCCCTTTGGGCTTCCCCCCACCGATCGCACCTTCCAGTTCCTCGCCGGCTGGATGGCCCGCCTCCTCCGGCTCGGCGGCTACCAGTCTACCGGCGAGGACCCCTCCGAAATCCGCAAGCGCGTCGAGGATCTCTATCAGCTGCCCGCCGAACGCCGCTCCTTTGGAACCCTGGTGCCGACCCTCCCCAAGCGAATGTGGCCTGCCCTCGACCGCTGGCACGGCCAGGGCGCCTGGGGCCCGTGCTTCGACAACCCCCCCATTGAAGAGGACCTGAAACTCTCCGACTGGCAGGTGATCGATCTGGCCGGCGCCGCCGAACACGAGGACCTCTGCGAAGCGGCCCTCTTCTACCTGCTCGAGCGCATGCGGCTCGCTCTGGAAGACCCCGCCGAGATCACAAGACTCAAACTGATGGTGGTCGACGAGGCCTGGCGCTACCTGCGCGACCCCGCGATCCTGGCCCACCTGGCCGAGGCCGCCAAGACCTGGAGAAAGAAGAACGCCGCCCTGGTGATGGCCACCCAGTCGGCGGTCGACGTTACCGGCACCCCGGGAGCCGAGGCCCTGCTTGAGTCCATGCCCACCAAGCTCTTCCTCGCCAATCCGGACCTGCCTGACAGCGCGGCCGCGGCGTTCCGGCTGAACGACGAGGAAACCGATCTCGTAAGAACCCTAGTCCCCAAGCGCGAGCTCTACCTCCGCCGGCCGACCGAAGCCGGCGTTCTCCACCTGGAGGTCGACCCGGAAAGCTACTGG
>JAPOZE010000593.1:0-1182 GCA_026706225.1 Acidobacteriota bacterium | reverse complement strand
TCCGCCTCCCGTGGGGAGGCGGAGCAGCGCACGCGCGCGGTGCAGCAATACGGACTGGCCGGGGCGATCGAGCGCCTCGCTCGCGGAGACTGACATGATCAATCGTTCAGCCTTTCTTTCCGTCCTTCTCTTTCTTCTCTCTGCCGTGGGCCTCCCCGCCCGGCAGGCCGCGGCCGACAAGCCACCGCCTTCCAGCAGCGTCTTGCGGGTCGCCGAACAGGAGGACCAGCTCGTCGAGATCCGGACCAGGATCCGCCACACCACCCTCCTGGTCCTGCCCACAGGTGAGGAGATTCTCGATTTTGTGGTAGGCGACGCTGACTACTGGCACCTCACAGGCAGCGCCAATATCGCCTACCTGAAGCCGCTCGAACCGGATGTCCAGACTAACGTGGCCCTCGTTTGCGCCAGCGGCCGGATCTATTCCTTTCTCGCTGAAGAGTATGAGGAGAACCCCCACCTTGTGGTCCGAATCGAACGCGGCGAAGGCGACAAGTCGAAACGCACCGCGCCTCACGATCCGGCCTTTGTCTCGCGGACCTCTGTCGAAGGTTACCAACGGGCGGCCCGCCAGGCGGCCGAACAGGCCCGGGCCGCCTCTGAGGCGGCCGCTTCCCAGGTCGAAGAGGCACAGACCTTCGCTTCCCAAAAGATCGATGCATTCCGCGCCTCCTATCCGTCCAGCCTGCGCTGGCCCTACCGTCTTGAGCGGGAGGCCTTCACCTCCCCTTTTCTCGTTGAAGCCATGTGGACCGATGGCCGTTTCACTTACCTGAAAAGTCACGCCCAGGAGGCCCCCACCCTCTACGAGCTCAAGGACGGCAAGCCTTCCCAGGTCGCCTACGACCTTTCCGAGGAAGGGCTCTATATCGCCCGCCACGTCCTCGGGCCAGGACTGCTGCGGATCGGAGAAAAGCAAGTGCGCTGGCGAGTTGTTGACCAGGAATGAGGCAACGGCCATGTCTGTCTGGAAACTCAAGCATCCCAACCCCGCCGGCGCCATTCCCGGCGGCTTTGCCACCAAGGCCGCCGTCGGCCTGTTCGTCGTGGTCTTCGCGGCTTATCTGCTCAGCATTACCCTCACCGGCAACGGCGGACCTGCTGACACCGCACCCAATGAGACTGCTGCCGAACCTCCCTCCTTCGACGCCTTCCGCGACTCGCAACGGCAGATCGACCAGG
>JAPOZE010000535.1 GCA_026706225.1 Acidobacteriota bacterium | reverse complement strand
TGCGGCTGGAGCCGCTCTGCAGCGGCACGTGGAAGTGCTTGGCCATCCTGGGGGAGGTCGCCACCAGATCGATAATCTCGTCGGTGACTTCCAGGGGTTCGATGGAACTGAGTCGCAACCGCCGCAGAGGCTCTTCCTGAAGCAGCCTTCGGATCAGATCCGCCAGACGGGCGCCCGGCTTCAAATCCCTTCCATAGCCTCCCAGATGAATGCCGGTCAGTACGATTTCCTTGTAGCCCTGATTCAACAGGTGCCTCGTCTGCCGCAACACCTCCTTCAGGGGAAGACTGCGCGAGTCGCCTCTTACATACGGAATCACACAGTAGGAACATCGATAGCTGCAGCCGTCCTGCACCTTGAGAAAGGCTCGGGTTCTGCCTCCCCCTGACATGTCGGCAATGGATCGCAGCTCCCGGGACTCGAAGATGCTGCTGCAGTAAACCTCGGCCCCGCCTGGCAGCCGTGCCTCCGACTCTGCGCAATCGGCGGGGGCGCGGGCAGGCAGGTGTTTCTCTGCGACCAAGGCCGCCAGGTGCTGTTTGTGGGAGTTGCCGACAACGCAGCTGACGCCCTCCATTTGGGCAATTTCCTCGGGCGCGCGCTGAGCGTAACATCCGGTCACCACAATGCTGGCCTCGGGGTTTTGACGGTGAGTCCTCCGGATCGCCTGACGGGCCTGGGCGTCCGCGGTCCGAGTGACGGTGCAGGTGTTGATGACCACGACGTCGGAGGCTGCTCCCTTTCGACTCTTCTCCAGGTTCGTCCGAAGGAGGGCCTGTTCGAGGGCAGCTCCATCCGACTGGCTGGCCCGACAGCCGAAGTTAAGGATCGAGAATGTCGGGTTACCCATAGCGGAATTTCCTAAAAATCCGAGTCCCGGCGGACAAATCCACCCGCGCACGGGTCTGCTTCGGCGGCAATCTTCAGGTTTGTCCGGGCCGTGTGCGCGATGCCGGAAATGCGCCCCCGGCCTTCAACGCGCCAAGCGCCCGGGCGCTTGAAGCAGCCGCTCGAAATTCCCTATAATAGCAGAACCAGTTCAGAGGATCTCCCGCCAACGCGGGGTCCCAATGCTATGGGGGAAGCATGTCCGGGGAGACAGGGGATCTCAGTCAAGACCGCGCCGCCGCGGATCGAGCCAGCCTGAATTCCCGAAACGCGCGGCGCAAGAGCGCGGCCCGTGAGTGGCTCGAAAGCTTGGCGTTCAGTCTTGTTTTCGTGTTCTTCTTCACCAAATTCATCGCTCAGGCCACTCAGGTGCCGACCGAGTCGATGAAGCCTACCATTCTGGTTGGGGATCATTTCTTCCTGGACAAGTTCGCCTTTCCGGCAAATTATCCGGATTTCCTCCTGAGGATTCTGCCGGATCGCACGATCGAGCGGGGAGACATCGTGGCCTTCAAGCCTCCTCATGATCCCAGCGTGCCCTTCATCAAGCGTGTGATCGGTCTTCCCGGAGAAACCCTGGAGGTCAGGGACAAGGCAGTCTACATCGACGGCAGAAGAATCGAGGAGCCCTATCAGTACTTCGACTTGGAGGAGGACCGCTACGCGCCCAAGGATTCCCACGGGCCGGTCCTGATTCCCCCGGACCACTACTTCATGATGGGCGATAATCGGGACAATAGCCACGACAGCCGGTATTGGGGTCCGGTGCCGAGCCGGAACATCATCGGCAAACCGCTGTTTATCTACTGGTCCTATGACGACGACCCTTACGATCCAAGCCCCAAGTCCGTTCTACAACACGCCAGGGAATACGGAAGCAAGGCCCTCAACTTCTTCAGCAGAACCCGCTGGTCCCGGACCGGTATGGTCTTGAAGTAATCCGCAGGCCCTCAGACCTCACCGCGCCAACGGCGCCAGCAACCTGTCGGCGCACTGCTCGGCCCGTCGAATACAGTCCGGGATGCCAATCCCGGTGAGCCCGTTTCCGGCCAGTTGCAGGGACGGCCATTTGAGCATCCTGCTTTCAATCCGGGCTACCAGGTCCAGGTGGCCGACACCATACTGAGGTATGCCCTCGGGGTGGCGTTCCACCCGGCTCAGCAGAGGCGCGCGAGTGATGCCCAGCAAATCTCCAAGGGTCCGGCGGACCCGTGCAATCAATTCCCGATCGTCACCCCCCAGCGATTCCGGGTGCAGCGCTCCGCCCACGAACGCTCGCAAGAGCGCTTCGTTCCCGGGGGCGCGCCCGGAGAATTTGCGGTGGCTGTAGCTGCAGGCCAGCATCGACCCCTTTTCCACGGCCGGAACCAGGAACCCGAAACCATCCAAGGCGTCGGGAATGTCCTGCGCCGAGTAGGCCAGGTTTACGGTTGCCGTGGAGGCGTGTTCCACGCTTCTCAATTTTGCCGCCAAGCCGGGGTCAAGCGCCTTCAACAAGTCAGCCGACCGGAAGGCCGGGAGCGCAAGGCAAATCCCGTCCGCCCTGATCGGAGGGCCCTTCTCGAGTTCGATCTCCCACTGGGAAGGCCGCTCCTGGCGTCGCAGCGAGACCACCTTGCAACCAAAATGGATCGATTGGGCCGGAATGCTTTCCTGCAGCCGGTCGACCAAGCGCTGCAACCCCTGATCCAGGGAGACGAAAAGACCATAGCGAGGCCCGGCAGGGTGATCGTGC
>JAPOZE010000471.1 GCA_026706225.1 Acidobacteriota bacterium | reverse complement strand
CAGGTCCCCCGCCTGCTCCAATTCGAAACGGAAGTGGTCCAGGTCGGCGGGAAAGTCGATGGTTCCCTCGATGATGGAGGGAACGGCAACCGGGAGGGCCTGCCTGGCAGCGTCGTTGGGCTCCTGTTCCGGGACAATGGCGGCCGGGCTGGCGCCGGCAGTTCCGGTCGGACTCTCCTCGCCGCTCAGGCCCATCAGGTCCCTCAACTGCTTTTCCAACACGGCCAGTGTCGCCTGGCGGTCCGATCCTCCCGATCGAGCCTGCAACCGGGACAGGCGGTCCGGCTCCAGCCTGCGGGTGAAGCCTCGCTCCTGCCATCGGTTGGCGGCCAGCTTGTCAAGGCCCCGGGCCCGGACCAGCGGAGGAAAGTCGGCGGGCGCGCCGATCTGCAACTGGTAGGAGGCGCCCGGCTCCCCCTTGACTTCCAGGGTGTAGGAGCCGCCTTTTGCGAAACGGTGGATCAGCCTGGGCTTGTAGGCCGAGATGAACTTGTGGAAGACGGCGGTATTGGCGGCGCCCAGCTTCACCCGGCGCTCGGCATCGAACCAGCTCTCGCCGGGACCCGAGAGTTCCAGGGTAAACCCTGGAGCCCTCCTGAGGTCCCCCCACAGGCGCTGCACGCCTTCCACCACCTCGAAGGCCAGTTCCTGGTCCGGTCGGGCCTCGAACCGGTAGAAGTCGGCCTGGCCCTCTTCGGCAATCCGGCCGCTGAGGGCCGAGGGAACGGCTATGGCCTGAGCTTCCTTGGCGGTCCCATGCTCTTCGGCCGTCTCCAGAAGAGTGGGCATGGGAACTACCCAGAAGATCAGCTCGTTCGAGACCCCTTTGGCCGAAACCAGCCTCAAGGCATGGGGGCCCCGTTCGGCTTCCGGGTCGATCGTTACGGCCGCCACCACCCTTTGCCCCGGGATGTCCTTGACCTTGCGCCCCTCCTTCATCCTGGCCGAGCCCGGCTCCACCCGGACCACCCGACCCCGGATGGCGTCGGTGCCGGCCCAGAGGGCGCGGGCCCCCTCCAGGTTCCTTCCCAGGATCTCGATCTCCACAAGGTTCCCCGGCTGCCCGCCCAGAGGAAACATGTGAATGACTTCGGGATCGGTGGGCCGAGGCCCGGCGGCGCCGGATTCGGCCTGCAGGACTCCCGGCAGGAGAAGCGCAAGAACCGCACAACCGCAATACCCTGCTGCCTTTCGCCGGAAAGCCATGCCCTCGCCTCGATGGAACACGGATCTGGCGAAAGTATACCGGAGACAGCCCCTCGTCTCAATCTTCGAGGACCATCCGCGACCAACCGCCAAAGGCACGGCTCAAGGGCATCTGTTGTCGGATTCCTCAGTCTGGCGCGCGCGGTAGTGGACTACGGCCGCCCGGGAACATAGGCCCCGTCGCCGCTGCGTTGGCGTGGAGCGCCGCCGTCGTTGACGACCCCGTAAACAAGGAAGGGATTGTTGCCAGAAGTCTTGCGGATCCGGACAAATCCCCGGGTGGTTTTCCGGGTATGGTTGGCCAGGAGGGCGTTGATCTGGCGCCAGCGGCGTGCGGGGAGCGGTTGGGTCGAAATGGTCCTGACCAACCTGCCGGTGTCTCCGTCGTAAATGTCGAGGTCGAAGACGCTGTCAGTGGCGTCGACTACTCCGGTATTGACCAGGGCCACGTTGCTGCGGTTCTCCGGATCCTGCTGGAGTCCATCGACCCAGGCGCTAGTGGTGAAGGCCGCCCCATTTGGAACCGCAGGGTAGAAGACGCCGTACTGGCCCCCGCGGCCGTCTGAGGAGCTGGTGCGGGCCCCAATGACGATCCCGCTCATGTCCACCCTCTCTACCGTGGCGAACAGCGCCCCGGCCAGCCCACCTCGCGACCGTCTCACACCCGCAATGTCCTTCCGGCGCATTTCAGTGTCGATGACATCGGGTATGATTCGCTGCTCGCCCTCGTCAATGGTCAGGGAGAAGCGGGCCGTAAGGTCGGGCGAAGTCAGGCCGTCCGACACAAAGTCGAACCGAAGGGTCTTGGACTCGTCCGAGAAGTTCGTCACCGTCAGCTCGCTGCTGAACCCCCCCGTCTCGACGATCACCGGTAGGGTCTGGTGCAGGACCCCCGCCAGGGAGCCGGCCGGGACCGGAAAGACGAAGGAGCCGTCGGAGTTGGTCTGGTCGTTGATGACGCCGTAGGCGTAATAGGGCGCGCTGCCGCTGACGCGCTCCACCTTCACAAAGCCATTGTCAAAACCGGCCATGTCCAGGATACCGTCGTATTGATGGAACCCTCCTGGAGGCAGGGTTCGATCCAGCAAGACCTCGCTTCTCCCGGCAGACACCGATTCTCCGGAGAAAACCGTAACCCTCAAGGTGATACTTCCCTCGCCGGCATCCCCCGCATTCTGAATCGCCACGTTGGAGCGGTCCTGGAGGTTCTGTCGCAGACCGGTGATAAAGGCAGGGCCGGTGAGGAGGCCATCCGGAGTCAATCCCGGGTAAGCCAGACCGGCGCGTCCGCTTCCCTCTTCGACCGGGGTGGCGACCCTCACGGTGGCGGCGACACTCAAAGGCGAGGAGAGGTTGGAAAAATCCACCGCCAGCGTGCCGCCGGCCGAACCGCTCTCGATAGGCACACCCAGAAATGTC
>JAPOZE010000476.1 GCA_026706225.1 Acidobacteriota bacterium | reverse complement strand
ACGGCCTACCCTGGCGTGGTCGCCTGCAACCTGTGTGGTGGTATGTTTTGGGTGGTGGCGGTGGTCCTGGCAGCGTATTACCTGGGGCAGGTGGCCTGGATTCGCGACAACCTGGAGAAGGTGGTCCTGCTGATCGTGTTCCTGTCGATTACGCCTATTCTCTATGAATGGGCCCGACACCGGATCAGGAAAAGAGCCGGGAAATCGCCACCAAGCTGCTGTTCATTGACTCCCACGCCCACCTGGCGGAAGCCGAGTTTCAATCGGACCTCCCGTCAGTCCTGAATCGAGCCCGATCTGCACGGGTGGAACGCGTGCTGGTGATCGGAGACGGCGTGAACCCGGCAAAAGCCGAGAAGGCGGTTTTGCTGGGAGAACGTGAGGAAGACCTGGATGTGGCCGCGGGAATTCATCCGCACGAGGCGCGCTTGGCCTCCGAGCCGAGCCTGGAGTATCTTGTCCGGTTGGCGCAGTCGGGCAGGCTGGTTGCCTGGGGAGAAATCGGATTGGACTTCCATTACGACCATTCTCCACCCGAAGAGCAGGAGGAGGTGTTTGTCCGCCAACTGGCTCTGGCTCGAGAGGTGGAACTGCCGGTGGTGATTCACACCAGGGAGGCCGAAGCCCGGACGCTGGAGATTCTGGGCGAGCACTTCGGAAATGGCGGTTCGGCGGGTGTGATGCACTGTTTCAGCGGCAGCCTGGCCATGGCACGGGACTGCCTGGCAATGGGACTTCATATCTCGTTTTCGGGGATGTTGACCTTTCCCAAGGCCCACGATCTCCGCCAGGTAGCCCGGGCCGTGCCCATGGACCGGCTGTTGATCGAGACGGATGCCCCCTACCTGGCTCCGGTACCGTTCCGCGGAAAGCGCAATGAGCCGGCTCTTGTGGTCGAGACGGCGAAAGTACTGGCAGAGGTCAAGCAGGTCAGCCTGGATAGCGTAGCCAAGTGTACGACGGAGAACTATCAACGGTTGTTCCACCCGGCTCGCGAGACGCCGCAATGACGGACCGGAGTCCGGGTGCCGGTCCAATCAAGGTTGGTCCCAATCGATAACCGGAAGGGTCTGAGTGCAGCCTCGAGAGATATTCCATCTGGTCAAAGACGAGTTGCGACAGGTCGAGGGGGAGTTTGCGCGCCAGCGCCATTCTCCGGTTGGGACCATCGAGAAGATCGGCAAGTATCTGCAGGAAGGCGGCGGGAAACGCATCCGTCCCAGCCTGCTTTTGCTCTGCACCAAGCTGTGCGGCCAGGTCAACGAGTCGGCCATCAAGCTGGCTGCCGTAGTCGAGTTCATCCATACCGCCACCCTGGTCCATGACGATATCATCGATGGGGCCAGTATCCGGCGCGGGCGCTCCAGCGCCAACCACAAGTGGGGTAATCAGATCACGGTGCTGGTGGGCGACTGGCTCTACATGCAGTCCTTCTACGTGGCGCTCCAGGAACGCAACTTTCGTATTCTGGACATCCTGATCGACTTGACCCAGAGAATGGTAGAGGGGGAGTTGATTCAGCTTTCCCTGGATGGAAGTCCCAAGGTCAGCGAGCAGCAGGTGCTGGATATCGCCCGGCGAAAGACGGCTCATCTGTTTTCCGGCTGCGCCAGGATCGGAGGGTTGCTGGGTAGTCACCGACGACATCCTCGACTTGAACTCTTCCCAACGGGTGTTGGGCAAGCCGGTGGGAAGCGATCTCAAGGAGGGCAAGATGACCTTGCCGCTGGTGTACGCCCTGCAATCCTGCAACCGACATGAGTCACGGAAGATCGAGACTGTCCTGCGGGAGAAAGCGTTTCGCTCGGTTTCCAGGGAGGAAATCCTTGCCATCGTGACCCGGTACGGTGTTCTGGAGAAAGCCAGGAAACGCGCCGAGGAGTTCGCCGGACGAGCTGAAGCAGCCATGCAATGTTTCCCTCCCTCCCCCTACCGGCAGGCACTGCAGAAGATTCCCCGAATGATTCTGGACCGCGACCGTTAGTCGCGTAGCACTTGCGTCACGAAACGAAAGATGATCTCGGCGCAATCGCCGAGGTCCTCGGCCACCACATATTCTTCCAGGGAATGGAGCCCGGCCCCCCGAGGGCCGAAGACCAGAGTCGGGATGCAGGCGCCCGCCAACAGGGCGGCATCGGTCCAGAACGATACGCTGCCCCAGCGGACATGGCGGGGTCGCTGGGACCGGGCGGTGCTATGGAAACGCTGCAAGATATCCTGATCAGGGTCCGCCTCAAACGGTTCCCGCGCAAAGACCAGCGAAGCTTCCCCCCGGAAGCGACCATCCTGCTTCCGGCAGTCTCGTAGGATTCGTTCAAATTCGGATTCAACCGTTGCCCGCGTTTCGGGAGGAACGGTCCTTCGCTCGTATTTCAGGTGGCAGCGGTCCGGATAGCTGCTCCATTGGCGTCCGCCCTGGACCAGAGAGGCGTGCAGCGAGCCCGATCCCAGAAGGTGGTGGAGGGGACGGCTCTGCAGGTCTCGGTCCAGCCGGTCCAGGTGGTCCAGGACCCGGCCCATCAGGCGTATGGCATCCACACCATCGGCCGGCCGGCTTCCGTGGGCCGCCTTTCCGTAGGTGGTGACTTCGACCCAGGCAAACCCCTTGTGGGCGGTGGCCACCTGAA
>JAPOZE010000353.1 GCA_026706225.1 Acidobacteriota bacterium | reverse complement strand
CGCGGCAGCAGCGAGTTCATGGGACAGGGGATCATCGTGGCCAAGGACGGCACGGTGGTCCACATCCGGGACGGAGCCCCTCAAGTCAAGATCTCGGGAAGCACGGGAGAGATCGTCTTCGACGGCAAGCGCTGGATCCTGCGGCAGGACGTGGACACCCCCTCGGGACGCAAGGGGCGTGTGGAGATGCCCTGGCCCGATCCCCAGTGGGGGAGCATGCGCACCCCCTGGTGCCTGGACGACCTGATCGCCACCATGGAAGGCCGCATGAAGGAGCCCAAGAATTCGGGACGCATCGTGGCCATGGCCCTGGAGGCGGAATTGGGGTTGAAGCAGTCCTCGGCCCGGGGCGGCGAGCGAGTCGAGCTGCCTCTGAAGGACCGCAGCCTGGGACTCACCTACGACTGGTTCCGTTAATTCCTGGCGGAGGGCACGAGCCCGGCGGTCGCCAAGGAAACAATCTGCCAAATTGCCGACTCCCGGGGGGACCATCGTCTCCCCTGCAGTTGTAAGGACTCCCGTCACAGCCCCTGCTAGGGATCGACCGGGAACCAAGGAGGACAACCGTGATTCGACGCGACTTCATGAAATCCGCCCTGACCCTGGGGGCTGCCTCCGGGACCGGTCTCTCTCTGGGGACGGCGACCCCCGCGGCGACCAAGAAGACCTCGAAGCCAAAGTATCGGGCCGGGGTGGTCGGCCTGGGATGGACGGGGGTCCTCTATGACGTCGCCAAACGGGACGGCTCGCACCGCCAGGGCCCCTGGTGGGATCCGGCCTACAAGGTGGAAGACACCAGGCGCATCACCCCGGAGGTGGATGTCCATCGCAAGTTCCACCACCATGACCACCCCGGCTTCGAGGGGTTGCCCTCTTCCTACGCCGAGGCTCTGTGGGATCGTCCCGAGGTCGAGCTGGTGGCCGGGGCCGAACGGGATGTGCACCGCTTGAAGATTTTCGGGGATCGCTACGGCATCAAGGCCCTCTATACCGACGCCCTGGAAATGTACGAAAAGGAGGCGCTGGATATCGTGGCCGTCTGCACCAACACCAAGGGTCGGGCCTTCCTGACGGTCAAGGCTGCCGAGGCCGGAGCCAAGGCCATCTTCACCGAGAAGCCCATGGCCTTCACCCTGGAAGAGGCCGACCGCATGGTGAAGGTCTGCGCCGACCGGGGGATCCCCCTTTCCTGCGGAGCCATCACCACCACCCACCCCTCTTTCGCCAAGGCCAAGGAACTGGTGACCGGCGGCGCCATCGGTGAGGTGACCTCCATTGAAGCCAGAGGCGCCAGCGCCCAGCACCAGAACTGGTCCTACTTTCTGGACAGCCCGCCGGCCTGGGTGAGCGCCACGGGAGATACGCCCCGCCGTCCCGGCGGCAGCACCGAGTTTGGGGGCCAGGGCCTGCTGGTGGCGGAGAACGGACAGGTGGTCCACTTCAGAAAGGGAGCCCCGGGGGTGAGGATCAGCGGGACCAAGGGCGAAATCCAGTTCAGCTTCCGCCCCGGCTGGCAGTTGTTTCAGGAAGTGACTCCGCCCGGAGGCAGAAAGCAGATGGTGGAGATGCCCTGGCCGGCGCCCCGGTTCATTCCCCCCTATGGAGCGGTTTACAGCCTGGACGACCTGATGAGGTGCCTCGCCGGAGAGATGGATGAACCCAAGAATTCCGGCCGGCGGGTGGCCACCGCCATCGAGGTCGAAGTCGCCCTCAAGCAGTCTTCGGCCCAGGGCGGCGCCCGAGTCTCCCTGCCGCTCAAGGATCGGTCCCTGGGCCTGCTCTACGACTGGTTCCGTTAGAGGAGGAATTCTGTCGTTTTTGTCTGAATTACCCTACCGTGCACACATAGGAGTGGGCTACCCGAATCGTGCCACCCGGTGGAATGACAGTGCTACGGTCATCACGACCGGCCCGTGGCCCTAAACCGGAAACCGAAGCTTGATGCCGCAGGCCGCAGACAACTTCGCCAGCGTGTCAAGCCGAGGGTTTCTGCGTCCGGAGAGCGCCCGCGAGAGCGACACTCGATCCAACTTTGCCTGTCGCGCAATCTCGGACACCCCCCCTTGCGCTTCGGCAACGTTGCGAAACGCCTTCATGAGCAAGCGGGGATCGTCGTCCATTTCTTCGATCGCCGCATTCAAGTAGGCGGCGATGTCCTGGGGTGTTTTGAGGTATTGGCTGGCCTTATGTTCCCTAATGGGCATTCCGTTTCTCCTGTTTGTAGTTGTAGTCACCTGACTACAACGTGTCAAGGATGACCGCCGTCCCGCGATCTCTTTTCCCAAAGAAAGGAAACCTTCTTCCATGACCGAGTCCATGCTGGATTTTGACAAGCTGAGAGTAGTCGACCTTTCCAAGCCGCTGGACCCCGCCACCGAGAAGAGGCGCTGCAAGCTCCATCGCCATCACACCTTCATTGGCGGGGTGGACGGATACCACGCGCACATCGACATCACCTCCCACCTGGGAACTCACCTGGAGTTTCCCTACCACTTCCGGCACGAGTGGAAGGACGGCATGAAGCTCCCGATCGAGAACTTCCTGGGGCGGGGCATCCTGCTGAACCTGGAGACTGCCCGGCCGCGGGAACTGATCCGGACCGAGGACCTGGAACAGGCCGACCGAGGCCGGATACGGCC
>JAPOZE010000282.1 GCA_026706225.1 Acidobacteriota bacterium | reverse complement strand
GCAAACCCCTTCCATCCGCTGGCGGGAAACAGCCGGTATAAGATTTTCTGACAGCACGGTTGCCGTCGGCAAGTCGCCCCTTGCGAAGCCCTCTTGATCGCCGCTGTCCCCTCACTTCCCGATGGCAATTTGCTGCCACTGCCGGGCAACAGATCGGATCGCCGGCAACGCTGAAGCCATTGCCCGTTTCAGTGTCCGGCGACGGATTGGCGCGGTGCTGGTGCTCTCGCCACCATGTGTTCCGACGTGGCTTGGGCAGGTTACGGTGTATTCCCGGATCAAGTCTGAGGACATTTCTGGGCTAATCTCATAGTACGTTGTAATATTTGAATAAATTTCACCTTCCTCACGGCTTCAAAGCGGAAAATGCAGGGCCAGTCATCAAATCGAATGCAAGAATTTTACGAATTCCGGCGGTGCTCCAGTAACCCTCGGCACCGTTTGGCGAAAGCAGCCTGTCAGTCGCTCGCACGCGCATTCACCCGCCGTGTCCACGCCCAGGTCAGCAGGTCGGCACGCGCATAATGCACCCGATTTCCAAATCGGCAGTACGGAGGGCCTTCGCCGGCCGCCTGGAGGCGTTCCAGCTTGCGTTCTCCAATCCTGAGGAAGCTGGCCGCTTCCTGCTTGGTCAGAAAGACCGGGCGGTGATGTGGGGCAGTATGATCGCTGGCAGCCTTGTCCGCGCCTGACACCGGGGAGGCCTTTCCCTGCGGCCCCCCGCCCTGCAAGAACGCGCTCGCGCCATGAACGAATGGCGTGCTGCCGGCATCCTTGAGCATCCTGGCGATAACGGCGCGTTCCGAAGGGGTCGCGGTGTCGACCATCCAGGCCCGCACCCGTTCCACCGCGGAGAGCCGTGTCGCCGCTCCGTCGCCGAGCCCGTCCACGAACCATGGATAGCCGGCGGCCTCGGATCCGAACCTCGTGGCCCTTCTGCCGGTGACGTCAAGGAAGGCTTCGACCTCGTGTTTGAAGACAGGTCCAATCAGCGATTCGCGGCCGTCGTTCGGTGGGACGCCTTGAAATTGCTTGGCGAGCCAACTCTTGATTTCGTTCGATCAATGGAGCCAGGTGCGGATGTCGAACGCCGTGTGGCTCCTACCCGGCATCGAACCGACGGAACAGCCGCTTGGCATTACCCTGCTCGACATCGGCGAGGCTGGTATCGTCGAACCCTTGATATTCTTTCAGGCGCCGAACGCTTGCTTCGACGACCGCTTCCGGAACGAAGGCATAATCCGAACCGAAAAGTATCCTGGACGGCCCCGCGAGTTCTCGCAGACAGCTCAGCGGATAACGCGACGCCGACAGGACGGTGTCGTAGTGGAACCGTTTCAGATAGTACATCACGCCTTCGGGCAACCGGTCGCGATACTGCGGCCGCTTCTCGAGCTGAGCCAGGCGCCAGGCGATGTAGGGCACGGTCCCGCCGGCATGGGCGACAATCAGGTCGATGTCGGGTGCCCTGTGAAGGGTGCCCGAGTAGATCAGCTCTGCCACCGCCCGGGTCGTGTCGTAAACGAAATCGACCAAATACGGTGGCACCGGACTGTCCGCATCCTGGTCTTCGGGAAGCCGGTCCGGGTGGAGAAAGACGATTGACCGCCGACGATTGAGCTCGTCGAACAGATCCGCGAAGCGCGGCGCGGCGGGCCGGTAACCGCCCCGGATGCTCGACAGCAGGATAACGCCATCGAGGCGAAGCGTGTCGAGCGCGTATTCGAGCTCTTTGAGAGACGCGTCGACGTCGGGCAGGGGCAGTATTGCGAAGCCGCCGAATCGGCCCGGATACCGGTCCGCCAGTTCGGCGACGAACTCGTTGCAGCGCCGCGCCAGCTTCTGCGCCGAAGCCGGATCGCCGAAATGCACGCCGGGCGCCGAGATCGAGGCGATGGCGGTCGCGATACCGTGCCGGTCCATAACCTCCAACGCACCAATCACCGTCCAATTTGCAGGCAACGGCGCGCCGCCGCCTCCAGTCACCCCGACGCGCGCCAGCGCCTCGACGTAGAAATCGGGCACGACATGGTGATGGACGTCGATGCGGGTGAGCGCAGGCGGTTCAGATGCGTTCATGGTCCACCGGGGCTTTCAACGAAGAGAGCGCATGGCAGTGCTGGCGGGAAAACCGAAGACACGTCAAGTGGCGCGGACATCGACCGCCCAGACGCCCTCGCCGGCTTCGCCGACGATGACCGGGTTCGCTTCCAGATCCCGAACCGTATTCCGGCACGTCAGAAACGCCCGTTCGAGCGCCAGGGCGGTACGGACGAGGGCGTCGGCGTCCCTGGGTGCCGTTCCGCGAGGACCATCCAGCAGTTTGGCGCCTTTCAGAGAGCGCAACATGTCGCGCACGCATGCCTCGGACAGCGGCAGGAGGCGCAGCGCAACATCGTCGAGCAGTTCGACCAAGACGCCGCCGAAGCCGATCAGTGCGAAGGGGCCGAATTGCGGGTCTTCGCGGAAGCCGATCATCATTTCGAGACCCTTGACCATCCGCTGAATCAGGAAACCGTCAACCGCATCTGCGCCGGCGGCGGCGGCCGCCCTTTTCGACATGGACGACGCTGCGGCACGGACTTCAACGTCCGACCGGAGGTTCAATGCGACACCGCCGGCTTCCGCCTTGTGCAGGATCTTTCGGCCGTCAA
>JAPOZE010000656.1 GCA_026706225.1 Acidobacteriota bacterium | reverse complement strand
CCTGCATCCAGAAAAACATCACCCGTTCTTCCGGGGGTTGGGCGAAATTGGCGGCCGTTGCCAGGACCACGCCGAGGATCACGGGCAGGACCAGGGGCACCAGCAGCACCGGGAGCATGACCTCGCTCATGCGGGTGTTGGCGGAAACGGCAGCCAGCAGGGTGCCCACCGAGGCAAAGCCAAGAGTTCCCAGGAAGGTGATGGCGGCCATCCAGCCAATCCTGGGCCAGATGCCGTAGTTGAAGAGGAGGGAGAACAGGCAGAGGATGATTGCCTGCGCCAGCAGCAGGAAAAGCAGGTTGGCCAACATCTTCCCAAGGTAGATGCTGTTCCAGTTCACCGGAGACAACATCAAACCCTCCAGGGCGTCGTTCTCCTTTTCTGAGGCGAAGGATCGGTTCATGCCCAGGAGTCCCGCAAAAATGAAGGTCATCCACAGCAGCCCCGGCCCGAACTTCCTGATTTCCTCCGAATCGGTCTCGAATGCGAAGTTGAACATCAGGATGACCAGAAGCCCGAACAGCAGCATGGAGGTCAGGACATCCTTGGTCCTGTATTCGGTCAGGAGGTCCTTCATCAAAACAGCCGCCGTCTGTCGCCAGAACTTCACGCTCGACCCTCACTGTAACGGCGATACTTCAAGCCCGACCCTATCGGGTTGGCGCTGATCCATTGTCTTCAACGCCGTGAGATCAGTTCCCCCGGTTCCCCGCGCCGGACGCCGATCCTTGCAGGAATTCCCGGTAGCGGCTGCGAACCTCCTCGGAGTCGCCGGTCCATTCCGTCACCATGCGGCCGCAGTCCAGAAGGATCCAGCGGTTGACCCCTTCCAGACCCTGCTCCAGGTTGTGGGTGGCCATCACGATGGTTTGCCCGGCTGCCCCCCATTGCCCCAACCTCTGCGAGAGCAGCTCGGCGGCTTCCAGGTCGAGCCCGGTGAAGGGTTCATCCAGCAGCACCAGCTCGGGTTCATGCAGGGTGGCCCGCGCAGTGGCCAGGCGCTGCTGCATCCCGCGAGAGAAGCCGCGTACGGGGCGATCGGCGCTCAGATCCAACCCCGCATCGGTCAGGGCGGCGGCAACCCGTTTGTCGGCTCCCTCCAGCCCGTGCAGCCGAGCGTGCAGCCGCAGGTTTTCTCTGGCAGTCAAGCCGGGATAGAGAAACGTCTGGTGGGCCACCAGGCCGATCCGCTCCCTTCCGCGCTCCGGGTCCCGGCCGACATCCACGCCGCAGATGCGCACCCGGCCCCGGTTGGGCTTCACCAGTCGAGCCATGACCCGCAGCAAGGTGGACTTGCCGGCGCCGTTGCGCCCCAGCAACACCACGAATTCACCGTGTTGGACGCGCAGGGAAACGTTCGCCAGGGCCGGGTTGAGACCGAACCACTTTTCCGCGTTCTCGACGACCACGGCGGCATCGGCAGTCATCGGATCACTCGTTTCTGCGCCTTGTTGCTGTCAGGAGCGCTTCTTTTTGCGCTTCCGCGCCTGCTGTTGAAACCGTTCCCGGGATTGCTGTCCCAGTGCGTAGAAGATGATGGCCAGAGACAGGGCGGCCAGGATCCCCAGAATGAGCGTTCGCTGTTCAAAGACACGGTTCGGCAGCCGGACCACCCGGAACTGGGAGTCGTCCCCGTGATCGTGGCCGTCATGGGCAGAGTGTTCGGGGGCCTCGCCCACGATCCTGAGGTTGAGAAACTCCCCCTCGGCGATCTGGGTGATGTGGAAGGTTGCGGACTCGGTCCGGGAGTCTGTACCCGTGGAAACCACTCCCGTGCCCGTGACTTGCAGGGTGGAGGGCCTCACGAATAGTTGAGAGTGGTCGGTGCCGTGGAGGAGCCGAAACTTCAATTCTCTGTCGTCGCTGGGAAACCTGACGTTGTAGGCGACCCAGATTTCGTTGATTCCCGGCTTCATGGGGTAGTTGATCCGGTAACCGCCTCCGTCCCGGATGAGGGGCTGTTGGGGCAGCGGAATTCTCCCCAGGCCCAGCACCGACACCTTCAGATCGAGGGGAGAGTCCGGGGTGTCGAACTCGAAGGTCGACAGGGAATTCGCCAGCGTCCGCCTGGGTTGGGAGTCGTTGGCGAGGAGGTACTGGTGTTCGATCCGCAACTCGTTGCCGTGAGCCAGGGCGACCATGAAGGGCATGGATACGTCCGTGTCACCGAGCCGGGTTGCCGTTTCATAGATGGTCAGGAGTTGAGGATCCGCCATCTCGGCCGTGGAAGACAGCGAGCGGTTGTAGTTGACCCCCCGGTAGATGGTGCGCAGCAGGATGTGGGGGCTCGAAGGTGCCAACTCGACCTGCTCGAAGGTAAAGCGGCCCCCTCTCCCGGTGAAGGTTTCCTTGGTGACATTCATTCCCTCTCCCAGGGTCAGAAGCTCGACCTTCTGGTTGACCGCCGGCCGGCCGGTGGTCCCGTTCGTCACCTGTCCCGAGACGGAGGACTGGGCCCAGGCCGCTTGCCAGAAAAGGCTGGATGCCCAGAGAAAGGCCGGGAGCAGTCCGAGGCCACGGGCGACCGGGCAGAGACTTTCCTTGCTTCGCCTGGAGTCCCATTGGCCGGGAATGGTGGCTATCATGGAAGTCGCTCAGCCCTTCTTCGGCCAGCCCCCTGAGACCCTCTTCGCCGGGAAGGGTGTCGGGAGGGGCGGTG
>JAPOZE010000429.1 GCA_026706225.1 Acidobacteriota bacterium | reverse complement strand
GCCGCCGTAGCGCCCGCTCCAGACGTTGTCTAACCTCGTCCTCTCCCACGTTTCCTCCATCGCGGGCAACGCCCCGGGCACCCGTACCAGCCGTAGGGCACGAGCACGGTGTCGGCGAGGTGGAACTGCCCCGCCACGTCACCCGCGGTAGCACGGCTGCGCCCTCGTTCCACGTCCAGCGCATTCTGGCAACTGACGAGCAGCGGGCTACGGTAAATGACCAGGCGAGGCACGAGGCCGCGGCCAGCCAAACGGGGGGGGGCGCGGCCAGGGCTTCCGATGAGAAAAGGACCTAAGCTATTGACAATACGTGGCTTGCGGCTCATCGCTGGATCCTCTTCCCTCGCCGCATCCCTCATTCTGAATCCGATTCACATGGACCACGAACACCGTCTGCGAACGCCCCGGACTCAGGTTGACCCCTGGCGTTGACGTCGAGGACGATCCCCGCTGGCCGCGTTGGGATGTCCGGCCGGTCCCGTGCTAGGATTGATTCCGTGTTCGACGCCCATGCGATCGCACGGTACCTGACTGGAGCCGGCCCGACGGCCGAGCAGCCGGACGCGATCACTAATGCTGTACGCCAAGCCGCTGAACGGCGCGGTGATTCATGCGACACGCACCGAACTTGAGTCGCTCGCTACCAGGGTCTATCCAGCCTGGAGGCCTGCCTAACCTGGCGCTTTGGCCGGCGCGGTCCTCGCGTCGAAGCCCTGCGAGCGGAGTGTCGGAACTCGCTCGCCAACGGCCTGACGGCTCGGGTAGTCGGTGAACGCGAGGTGCGTGTGCAGTTCTTGCTGGGACTCTTGATCTGTGTAGCGTTCTGCCAAACCGCCGCAGCTCAGGATGGCCCAAGCCGGGGAATTCACGAGACTGTCGCTGCCCATTTGGAACAGAGCGCCCTCGAGGTCACCCTGAGTGCTGAGGGAGAGCTCAAAGGGCCTGCGGCGGAGTGGATTCGTGCCGAGGCGGCAGAGGCCCAATTTGTATTCATCGGCGAAGAGCATGATGTCCGGGAGGTCCCGATTCTGGTGGGCGCTCTTTGGCGGGAGCTCGTCCCTCTGGGCTACAAGCACGTAGCGATCGAAGCTGGCCCTTGGCTCGGCGACAGGCTCGACAAGTTCGCAAGATTTGCCGATCAACAGGCCCTTGCTCATTTCCGGGGGGCCACCTTGCCTCGTCTACCGAACAATAGCGTGCCGCCGATCTCGGAGGAGGATATTGCCTTCTACAAGATACTCGGCAGCGTCAGCGGCCCACACCGCAAGTCTGCCGCTCCTTTGATTTGGGGACTGGATGCCGAGTATCGAGCCGCTCCGTTGCTGAAGAGGCTGGCGGAGCTGTCTCCGCGGCTCGCGCAGCAACCGGCGGCACAATCCTTGGCAGAGCAAGTAGGGGCTGCGGAGAGAAGCGGCGATTACAACACTCGTGCCTTCCGAGATGCCATCGAGCAAGTCATCCAACAGGCGCGAGCCAAGCCGGAGACCGAGCTGCGCTACATACTCGATGCGCTGCGTTGGCGAATTGCCACCCCCCAGGAACAGACGAGTCGCGACCTCAAGAAGGAGCTCTTTTTGCGCCAATACCAAGCCGCGAAGGAAGAAGGCGAAGCGAAGCCGCGCGTGATGTTCCGGCTCGGCGCGTACCACGCCGCCCGCGGATTGATGCATGACTTCGGCTCCTCTACACTCGCGAATTTTGTCGCGGAATTGGCGATCGCTGAGCGAACGAGGATGCTGAACCTTGCGATTATCAACTGCCAGGGTACTTCTCCCGGGGAGTTTCCCAGACCTTGTACCTGGGAGCAACAGAAAGCTCTGCGGCCGTTTCGCTCCGCCGCCGTGGCAGACTGGACATTGTTCGACCTTCGAGGGCTGCGCGCACCGCTGAGGCAAGCGCGACTGAACGCGTTGCAATCCTATCCGGCTGGGTGGGAGTATTGGAATCTTGTAATGTCGTTTGATGCCGTGGTCCTTCTAGGCCATTCCGAGCCGAGCCGACTTCCGGGCGAATAGCGAATCGACGCCTCTTCTCACCTCGCCGTTGCGGGGTGCTCGCCTGGACATTCCCTGACAGTCGCGATTCGACCCTCCACAGATCTGGATGGCCGACCATGGATCGCAACACCATACCATCTGTCATGAGTCGGGCGTGTCACCCGCAGCCTCGGCACCGCCGACCGAGGTCCGACGTTCGACCGTCATGGGCAGCTTATCACCCGGAGTCGTTCACCCGAGAATAGACGCACTCGTCTGCTTCCTGAAGAGGAAGATTCTAAGGGGAGCGACCGGCCCCGCGGGTGTGACCGAGGAACACCTGCCGGGTCCGCAGAACGCCAGTCTTACGGTGGGTCGCTCCCCGACACGCCCCATGGCGCTTTGAGCGGCACCGTAGGGGCTCGCGGGATGGTGGATCGCGTTGAGATTACGGGACTTGCGGGCGTCGTCACTGTAACCGGCGGCGTGATTCCGGGCGTGAATTTGGGCGCTGGGGTCTTCTTACCCCCCTGGTGCGGCACTTCGGGTGTAAGTTGGGCGGCCTTGCCGGCGTTCACGGCCTGGGGAGGTCAGACGGCACCCGCGTCGAGCGCCACGTCCAGCCCACCGTGATCGCAGCCGTGGATCTGGTAGCGGCAAGATGAAAAGGGACCCCGTGGCCACTTGAAAAGGGACCCCCTGA
>JAPOZE010000326.1 GCA_026706225.1 Acidobacteriota bacterium | reverse complement strand
TGAAGTGCATGTTGGACAAGTTCAGTCCCGTCGCTTTCTTGTAGCCCGGTTCCCGGATCAAATTGCGTGAGGCACCGTTTAATCCCCTGTGAAGGAGCGGGCCCCACACATGCCCTGATGACCGTTTGCAGGTCCTTGGGCAGTGCCTGGGGTAACATCCAGTGAGAAACCTCAGGAGCGGTTTCGTTCCGCTCTTTGGCGATTCTTCAAGGAGTTGTTGAATGGCGCTTAAACCGCTCACGGTCCTTGCCCTCTTCGCCCTTGTTGTGCTCCTCGCACTGCAGCCAGCCCAGGGCCATGTCGGGGATCGCGTCTATCCCATTTATCAGCTGACCGACGAGATGGTCGAACGGATCGATGTCATGGACGGGTCAGTGGATGAGTGGTTTGAATTGGAACCTTCCCTGACACTGGTGGATTTCGGACTGATCCGGGAGGTGTCCGATATCACTGAGCGCGATCCTGCTGACCTGGATTTCAGGATCTGGCTGGGTTGGGTTCCGTCACCCAGTCGGATCCATGTTGCCGCAATAGTGGCAGATGATATCTACTACAACGACTACGACCCCGAGGACCCGGACGGAGGTACGATGAGCTCAAGCGACTCGATTACGCTGAGATTCGATGCCGACCACAGCGGCGGACCCTGGTCCTGGATCCCAGATCCGGGAGCTGATGCCGAGAAGGTTCTTGAAGCTTCAAACGCTCAATGGTACGACGCCTTGTCCGAGGCGCCCGGGAATGTGACCCTTGGAATACGCCGCATCGACGGGCGCGGTTGGCCTGTCAGTCCTCCGTTTGGAGACGGGGGAGGGAGCGTTCGGGGCGAGAATCCTGTTTTCTGGGTGGTGGAATTTTACGTGACTCCGTTCGCACACTTCGACTACGAGGACCAGCAGGCAAGCGACACCTACGAACTGGTTCCCGGGGCAGTTGTCGGATTCCATTTGACGGTGATAGATCAAGATGCCGGCGGTTGGGAAGGAGACGCGCACTATGCCCTGCCGTTCGATGCGCCGGATTCGATCATCGAGTCACTTTGGAATGCGGATATTTTCGTCGACGGACTGCTTTTGGGAATCCAGGATGGAAGCGTCGTGAGAGCGGACTCATGGGCCCGGATCAAGGCGTCGCTGGCCGAGTGAAAACGACGAATCCGCAAGGATGTTCGCGCTGAATGAATCGAAACGAATCCACAAGGATGTTCGGGAGTGACCTTGCTGGAGTTCCCCAGGTGATGCGGCGGCCCCCCGGCCAGGGAGACCGGCGGCGTGGCTGAAGACGCACTGACGCAGGCGGCAGCGGCCGCCCGTGCCGGGGACCTCGAGTCCCTCGCGGCCCTCCTTGCCGAAGCGCCTTCCGTGATCTCCGCTACCGATGGCGACGGGCGCACACTGCTCGATCTGGCCTGCCGCGCCGCCACCGGCGACATCGCCATTCCAATCGATCCCGGCACCCGGCAGCAGCACGCGGCGGTGGACATGATCCTGGCCGCCGGCGCCGACCCTTCCGCGGCCGACAACGACGGTTGGACGCCGCTGCACACCGCCGCCATGGCGGGACACACCGGCCTCGGGGCCCGCCTGGTGCGGGCAGGGGCCTCCGTCCGTGCCGCGGCTTACGGGAAAGATGGCGGTTCGCCCCTGTCGTACGCCCTTTTCTATGCCAAGGCTTACATGGGCGAGGTGCTGACCCCGGTCTACCCGGACAACCTGCGAGCCGCCGCGGCCCTCGGCGCCGACGTCCGCAGGTTCTTCGAGGGGAGCGAGCTGACCCCTGCCGCGCGGGAGGGCCTCGAATTCTACGCCCCGGTGTTCTTCCCCGCCTGGAACAGGACGCTCGAGCGCCAGGAGGTCGTCGACGAGGCCCTGTCCTGGGCGGCGCGGAACAACCAGTGCGAGGCGATGGGCGAGCTCGTAGCCCGCGGCGCCAACGTCAACGCCAACCCGTTCCGCGGCACGCCGCTCCTGTGGGCCTGCTACAGCGACAAGGTGGAAGCCGCGGCCTGGCTGCTCGATCACGGCGCCGATCCGGATCTGCGCCACGACTGGGGCGGCGAGGGACACGGCGTGAGCGCGGTCGCCATGCACCTGGCCGCCCAGCACGACGCGGTGGGCTGCGTGGAGCTGCTGCTGGACCGCGGCGCCGACCCCACCGTGGTCGACGGAGCGCACGGCGGCACCCCGCTGGGTTGGGCGGAGTTCGGCGGCGCGACCCGGGCGGCAACCCTCCTGAAAGAGCGCGGGGCGCTTTGATGTCTGCGAATTCGAAAGCGCGAAGGGGAGAAGGATAAAGTCGATGAAGTCGTATACGATCCACCGACAGGAGGACTGAACCATGCAGAAAATCGTCACCAACCTGTGGTTTGACGGGCAGGTGGAGGAAGCGCTCGAGCTGTACACGTCCCTTTTTGCCGATTCACGCGTCACTCGGATCCTGCGTTACGCCGAAGGGGGCATGGGAAACCCCGGCGACATCATGACGGCCGAGTTCGAACTGGCCGGGCAGGATTTCTGCATCATCAACGGGGGACCCCACTACAAGCTCAGCCCGGCGATGTCACTCCTGGTCCACTGCGCCGACCAGGCCGAGGTGGACCGCCTCTGGGAGCGGTTGACCGCGGACGGCGGTGAGGAGGGTCAGTGCGGCTGGCTGACCGATCGCTTCGGCGTCTCCTGGCAGATCA
>JAPOZE010000481.1 GCA_026706225.1 Acidobacteriota bacterium | reverse complement strand
TGAAAGACTGGCAGGTCATCGATCTGGCTGGAGCGGCGGAACATGAAGACCTCTGCGAAGCCGCCCTGTTCTACTTGCTGGAGCGTCTGCGCCTGGAGTTGGAAGACCCTGCGGACATCGCCCGGGTGAAGCTCATGGTCGTCGACGAGGCCTGGCGTTATCTGCGCGATCCGGCCGTGGTGGCCTACCTGGCCGAATCCGCCAAGACCTGGCGCAAACGCAATGCCGCCCTGGTCATGGCCACCCAGTCGGTTGCGGATATCACGGGAACGGCCGGCGCCGAACCGCTCCTGGAGTCCATGCCGACCAAGATATTCCTGGCCAACCCGGACCTGCCCTCTCAGGCCGGCCAGGTGTTTCGGCTCAATGAACGGGAGCTCGAGCTGGTCAGAGAACTGGTTCCCAAGCGGGAGCTCTATCTGCGGCGTCCCAATTCGACCGGAGTGCTGCGGCTGAACGTGGATCCGAAGAGCTACTGGCTCTATACCTCCTCGCCGCCCGATGCGGAAAAACGGGGCGAATTCATCGAGCGATACGGGTTGGAACAGGGCATTGAACGGTTGTCCGAGGGGGTGGCGGGGTGAAGGCGAGGCTACCCGGGGAAAACCCGTTACCTGCCATCGCGTTCCTGGCGGTCTGCTGGACGTTGCTCCCGGGCATCGCGACCGGAAGCGGCGTGCTACGGATCAACGAGAGGCAGGATCAAATCATCGAGATCCGGGCCAAGGTTCGACATACGACCGTGCTGGTTCTCCCCAAGACCGAGAATATTCTGGACTTCGTGGTTGGCGACTCCGACTACTGGCACCTTAGCGGGGCGGCCAACCTGGCCTACCTCAAACCCATCGCCACGGGTGTGCGCACCAATGTGACGCTGGTATGCGCCAGCGGTCGGATCTACGCCTTTCTGGCGAGCGAAGGCGCCGAGTCTCCTCACCTGGTGGTCCGAATCGAAAGAACCGGAGGTGGGGACGGCCGTGCTGGGGAGGCGCCGCACACGCCGGCGTTCGTTTCCCGAAGCATGGTGGAGGGATACCAACACGCGGCTCGGCAAGCAAACGAGGCTGCGCTGGCCGCCAAGAGCGATGCGGAGGCCCGGGTCAACGAGGCCAGGCAAAAGGCTGCCGAGACCATCGATCAATTTCGCTCAAACTATCCGGCCCGCTTGAAGTGGCCATACCGTCTCGAAAAAAGGGCATTTGAACGACCGTTCCTGGTCGAAGCCCTCTGGCACGACGGTCAGTTTACCTATCTGCGCTGTCGGGCACAGGAAGCCCCGGCGCTATACGAGCTCAAGGATGGATTGCCCAGCCTGGTGTCCTATGACCTCAACCAGGATGGACTCTACGTGGTACGGCATGTCTTGGGCGATGGCTGGCTTGCCATCGGGAAGAATAGAGCCAAGTGGCGGATTGTGGATGTAGGACTACAGCCCTAGTGTTCTGTCTCAGAAATAGGGTTGCCAGATTTCGGAGCGCAACGGCGCCGGATTCTAGAAGCGACGACAAGCCAATGCTCATTCATTGTGAGGAGGAGCGACGACGAAGACGGTGCCGTTCCGCCCGAACCTCCATCGGAGATGGTAATCCTATTTTTGGGACAGGACACTAACCCCATGATTCAATGGAAACAAACGCACTCTAGACCGTCCGGAGCACTCCCCGGCAACCTGATGACCCGCATCGGCGTTGGCGCAATTGCCGTGCTTTGCGGGGCGCTGATGCTCACCCATTCGTTCACCGAGACGAACAGGGATCCCGCTGCAGGTTCCGATGCGAGCCCTCAACCGGCAAATCGGGGGGTTCAGCGACACCTCAGTGCTCTCATCGACCGGGAAACCGAAAGACAGGAGCAGAAGCTTGCCGCCGCCGCATTGGACAGATTTCCGCGGCCAACGCCGGCGCCGGCAACCTCCGATGCATTGAATCAGGCCGAAATGGCCCCGGTTCTCCGGGGAACTGCGGGGTCGCTTGTCGATTCGGATCCGGGACCGAGCGAGGATGAACTCAGACTGCGTGAGACACTGCGTCTGGAGGACATCGAGCGGCGAACCAGGTCTCTTCGTTCCCGGCCGCTAGCCCAAAGCTACCGGACCAATGGGGATGTGGAGAGGAAATTATCCGAGGCCGAGTCCGGTTCGGCTGCGATCCTGCCGGGGGAAGCCCCAAGGGCGCCCGCACCCGAGGAATCCGGACTGCGGGACGTGGTAGCCGACCTCAGTGCCGCATTGAATTCCTTCAGCGCCAATTCGAATGGGCCCTCCGGCGCCCCGACCCGGCCTGATCTCCCGGTTCCTTCGGTGACAGCTCCCAAACAGTCCTCCGCGGACCCGACGCACCCTTCCAGGCTCGTCCGGCCCGCGGACCCGCCGGGTTGGGAGCGGATCTTTCAGGGGGCCTTCCTGGAGGGTGTCCTGTTGACGCAACTCTCGGGAGACTTCCCCGGACCGGTGCTGGCCATGGTATCGGTGCCCTTCTACTCACAAGATCGCCAGCGGATCCTTGTGCCGCGGGGTGCGCGGGCGGTCGGCACGGCACGGGAGGTCGTTCACAGCAACCAGCAACGGCTGGCCGTGACCTTCGACCGATTGTTATTCCCCGACGGGCGATGGATTTCGCTTGAATTCCGAGGACTCAGCCAAGTGGGCGAGTCGGCGCTCAAGGACCAGGTCGACCGTCACTATGTCTCGATGTTTG
>JAPOZE010000150.1 GCA_026706225.1 Acidobacteriota bacterium | reverse complement strand
GGTACTGAAAGATAAACTACCCTTCGTCATGCTACCTGCGACCTGGTGAGAAATGCGGGCTAAGTCAGCAGCAGGCGATAGAGCCGGTCGTGCCGTTCCAGAGCCCTCCGGTATCGTTCGTGCCGTTCCTGGCATGGATGGAACCGTGGCCCCAGAGGCGTCTCCACCTGCTCGATGCTGTCGAGAACCCCCAGGGCTTCCAGAGCCAGCAAGGCCGCACCGCGGCTTGAGGCCTCCTTCACCGCCGAAGCCACCACCGACTGTCCCAACACGTCCGCCATGATCTGCAGCCAGACAGGCGATCGCAGGAGCGCCCCGCCGGAAGCCACAATCTCTCGCTCCTCCGGGACCACGGATTCCAGCAGCGAAGCGATCTTGGCAAAACGGTAGGCCACCGATTCCAGCGAAGCCCGCAGGATCTCAATGGGACGGGTGTGCAGGCTCAGGCCGGTCATGGCAGCCCGGGCCTTGGATTGCCAACCCGGGCTGCGCTCCCCGGCCAGGAACGGGAGAAGGGTCAGTCCATGGGAATCCGGAGCCAGTTCCGACAGCCGGCTCTCTACCGCCTTCCGGTCCCGCTCCAGTCGCAGCGTTTCCGTCATCCACTCGAAGAGGAGACCGCCGTTGCTGAGCGATCCTCCCATGACGAAGCGGTTCCGGTTGGCCCGATAGCACCACAACCCCTGGGGGACCGGCGGCTTTTCCGTTTTCCCCATGAC
This sequence comes from Acidobacteriota bacterium, assembly GCA_026706225.1. The sequence goes on along the minus strand of JAPOZE010000150.1, from coordinate 1,979 downwards.
TCTCATGGCACCCGAGGTGCCTACCATCAGCGCCAAACGATCGGGCGTGCAACAGCCGCTGCCCACGTTGCTGCAGGCCCCGTCTCCAACGGCGGAAATCCAGGGGATTCGGCTCAATTCCGGCCAGCGGCCGGCGAACGGCTGGCCGAGACCCGACAGCGGAGTATCCAGGTCGACGAGGGGGGACAACTGGTTCGGCTCCAGCGGCAGGACCTGCAGAATCCCCTCGTCCCACTCCAGGCGTTCCTGATCCAGCAGCCCCGTCCCCGACGCCATGGAGAGGCTGCAGCGGTTGACGCCAAACAGCTTCAGATAGGCATATTCCCCGAATGACATCCATCGGGGGGCCCCGCGCAACCACTCAGGACGGGACCGATACAGCCACAACAACTTGGCTGGCAGATAACTGGGATGGAGGGGGCAGCCCGTCCGGGCGTGGTACCGGCTTTCGTCAACCAGGCCGCGCAGCTCCTCGGCGGCAGCGGCGCTGCGCGTATCGGCCCAGGAGTAAACCGGGGTCAGCGCGCGACCCTCGCCATCCACCCCCACCAGGTTGTGCCAGAAGGTCGACATCGCAACCGCTGCAATCCCCGAACTCCGGGGGCCGCATCGGGCCAGGACCTCCTCGATTGTCTCCACCACCAGCTTGAACAGGGCGTCGGCACCCACTTCCACACCGCCGTCCGAAGTGGTTGCGAACTGGTAGGGTCTGCGGGCCTCCAGACCCGACACGGCCCGGCCGCGACGATCATGGATGGAGGCCCGAACCGAGGAACTCCCGGCGTCAATGGTGAGTATCAGAGGATCGCCGCGCATTTCTCACCTGGCGGGCTGCACCGGCAAGGCCGTGCATGGACCGCGCAGAACTCTCAGATTTTATCCCGGCCTTCGCCGGCCGGACTCCTCAGTAATAGACCATCCGTCGCCGCCGCGACTTTCGAGCCTTCAGGATCAGGACCAGGCCGGCGATGAATCCGCCGATATGAGCCCACCAGGCCGTGCCTCCCATGGAGAGATCCCCGGCCGTCAGGGAAACGGCGCCGTTGAAGAATTGCAGCAGAAACCACAGTCCCAGGAAGATCAGGGCCGGCAGCCGGACCAGATAAAAGAAGAACAGGATGGGAACGAAGGTGAGAACCCGGGCTGCCGGGAAGAGCACCAGGTAGGCCGCCAACACTCCGGAAATCGCGCCGCTGGCGCCGATCATGGGTATGGGTGAGCCGGGATGAACCGCAATCTGCAACAGGGAGGCCAGGAGGCCGCAAACCAGGTAGAAGAGGAGGAAGCGTGCCGATCCCAGCCAGTCCTCGACGTTGTCGCCGAACACCCACAGATAAAGCATGTTCCCAAGGAAATGCATCCAGCCGCCATGCAGGAACATGGACGTAAAAAGGGGAGCCAGCCCCATCAGGAGCCCTGCTTCCTGCCAGTAGGTAAAACTGAGAAGCGCACGGGGAACCAGTCCGAACTCGTAGAAGAACCCTGTCAGCATTGGCCCTGATCCCAGGGACAACTGGTAGACGAAGACGGCCGCATTGACTGCTATCAGAAACAGCGTGACCGCCGGGAAGGTCCGGGTTCGGTTGATGTCTTTGAGGGGAATCATGGCGCTTCCTGCGCGAGGTGGCCCAATCCCTTCGCGGTGCGCGGTTCGGGCGGCGTCGGCGCCCGGACCTCAGGTCGGACTTACTCGGCGCCGGCTCTGGGCGGCCCCGCCAGCACGAGGTCCAAAGGCCCTTCGCCGCAGTGTTTCAAGATCTCCGCGTAGGCCGCATCCCTCAAGCGGATCATTTCCGGCCACCCCTTTCCGCCCGGCTGGATGGCAGGACCGATAACCACGCCGAGCGGGGCCGGCGAGGGCAGCATCCGGCCGTCGCGGAGCACCTGCCGCGTCCCGCGAAGCGTGACCGGCAGCAACGGCGATCCGGTATCGGCCGCCAACTTGAAGGCCCCCATCTGAAATGGCCGCAGTCCGCTGG
>JAPOZE010000587.1:580-2700 GCA_026706225.1 Acidobacteriota bacterium | reverse complement strand
GAGCCAGGCCCACCGCCACCGCCAGACTGGGAGCCTGCTGGTAGAGACTCTCCTCGTCCACGCCTCGCCCCACCGCGATGCTCTTGAAGGGGTCCAAGGGTTCGAGGGGAAGGTCGAGCCCGCTCTGCAGCCGCTCCATCAGCCCCGCCAGTTCGGAGCACCCGCCACTGACGTACACCCGTTGTATGGAGTCGCCCTCGGCGCCGGCCTCGAACAGGTCCAGGCTCTTGCGAATCTCCAGCAGCAGGGTCTCCGTCGCCGATTGCAGGAGTGCGCCGGCCGGCCCCGCTTCCAGGGCTTCCACCGCGCTTTCCTTCTTGATCCGCTCGGCTTCCTCGAATTCGATACCAAGCTGCTTCTGCAGCAATGCGGTCAAGGGGTGGCCGCCGGCCGACAGGTCACGGGTGAACAGGGGGATGCCGCCCCGCGTCACCACCACGTTGGTGAGGTTGGCGCCGATATGGAGCAGCGCCGCCGTGACCGGCGGGCCGGGACCGTAGTTGGCCTCGTAGGCGTTCTGCAGGGCAAAGCCGTCCACGTCCACGATCACGGGAGAGAGGCCGGCCCTGGCGATGGCCTGGAGGCGGCTCGCAACCCTCTCCTTGCGGGCCGCCACCAGCAGGACCTGGGTGTCTTGGCTGCCGGGCGCGCCCGCCAGAACCTGGTGGTCCAGGTGCACGTCCGAAAGATCGAAGGGAATCAACTGCCGGGCTTCCCACTGGATGGATTCCTCCAGTTCCTCCCGGCCCATGACCGGCAGGGTGAGTCTCTTGACGATCACCGAGTGTCCCGAAATCGAGGTGGCCACCTTCCGGGACCTGATGCGGCTTCGGCTGAAGACCCTGCGGATCTCTGCCGCCACCGAGTCGGGATCCTCGATGCCTCCGTCGGCCACGGCCCCCGGTTCCAGGGGCTGCAGGCCGGCCCGAACCAGCTCGAAACCGGCCCGGACACGGCGCAGCTCCACCGCCTTGACGGCGCCGGATCCCAGGTCCAGGCCGGCCAGGGGTTCGGTTCCGGAGAACAGACCCACGTGTACGCTCCTGCGATTCGAAGTGGAGAGTGGAACAGGAGGGAGAACGCGCCAGAGTCCGGGCCCCCGGGAGCCGGCAATCGGAGGGCCGCTCGCCGGCCCGTCAGGGTCTCGAGCACCGAACGGGCCGACTATCGAGGGAGATGCGGCGGGAGGGAGTAAACAACGAAATCTTAAGGCGAAGGGGACCTGTTGTCAAGGCGGTATGAGGCAGCCATTCCCCAGTCATGCCCGGCTTTTCGTGGTACACTAACCCAGTGAGTCGTCACCACCGGAACCCCCTGACTTGTCCGATCTCCCTCGCAGCAAGTCCGTCGCAGTGAAAGGAGCATCGACAATGAAAATCAGCCCGGAATTGATTGCCATCGCCATTCTCGGCGTATCTCTGATCAGCCTGGGATGGAAGGTCTCAACCGACATCCGACAGGAGCTGAAGCAGGAAATCCACCTCGTGCGAGCGGATGTAGCCGATCTCCGAGGGGATGTAGCCGATCTCCGAGAACGGATGGCACGGCTGGAAGGGCTGTTCCAAGGATTTACCGGAAGAGAATTGGCAGAGCAAAGGAAGTAAAGAGAGCTTCCCGAACACATCTTCCGGAACCCCCTGACGTGTCCGATCTCCCTCGCAGCAAGTCGGTCACAGCGGAAGGAGCATCGACAATGAAAATCAGCCCGGAGTTGTTTGCCATCGCCATCCTCGGCGTATCCCTGGTCAGCCTGGGGTGGAAGGTCTCATCCGACCTCCGACAGGAGCTGAAGCAGGAAATCCACCTCGTGCGAGCGGATGTAGCCGATCTCCGAGGGGATGTAGCCGATCTTCGAGAACGGATGGCTCGGCTGGAAGGACTGTTCGAAGGATTTACCAGGGGAGAATTGATCGAGGAAAAGAAGTGACCCCGGCCCCCGGACTCATGTCTGGGACCGGACGCTGACGCAACCCTGACGGCATGCCGAAACCCCCGGGCCGGGCCCGGGGGTTTTTCATTTTCGCCGCCCGCCGAACCTGTCCGGGTTTCGGGGACACCCACCAAGTCTCGGCTGAACCAGGCCCCTACCGCGCCCCGATGCGGCGGAGGGCCCGGGTGGC
>JAPOZE010000587.1:0-570 GCA_026706225.1 Acidobacteriota bacterium | reverse complement strand
ACATCATGGAACTGTGACTCCGCCGAGTGAAGCAGGAGTTCCTGTCCCACTAGTGGGGAATGCGGCGGAGGGCCCGGGTGGCTTCCGACACCACCTCGGTGTCGTCGTCCTTCAGCAGGGGCCGCAGCTTCTCGGCGGTGGCGCTGTCCCCGATCTGCCCCAGCACCAGGCAGAGCCTTCTGCGGATCAAGGGGTTGCTGTCACTCAGGTAGTTCACCAGTTGGGACGACACTCTCTCCTTCAATTCGAGCAGGTAGGCCTGGGCCTGCTGGTGGATCGTCCGCTCCTTGAGGGCCGCCACCACCTGGTCCAGGTGCTCCTTGCGGTCCAGGTTGAAGAGGGCAAAGCTCATGGCCAGCCGGGGGGCGGGCTTCTTCTCGGCCAGAAAGGCTCTCGAAACATCCTCCGCCACTGAAGCATCTCCCGCCCTGCCGATGCCCTCGGCGGCAAACTGGCGGTACCTGGGTCCCCCGTCGCTCAGGTGGCGCCGGAACACGGGCAGGGAGCCGGCGTCCCCGATGAGCGCCATGGCCTCCAGGCAATTCAGCCGGACGTCGCGGCCGGGATTCT
>JAPOZE010000391.1 GCA_026706225.1 Acidobacteriota bacterium | reverse complement strand
GGAAGGAGGGGCCCCCGGGAGCGCGGGCGTCCCGCCCGCATGCACTCCCGTTGCGTGCTGATCAGGTTCCCTGCGATAGGGCACCCGGCCACCCTGCAGGCGGGAACGGCAGGGACTCGGCCGAAGCGGCGTCCTGGCGTCGTTGGCTGTCGACCCGGGTGGAGGAGATGGCCGAGGCACTGCCAAGACGTGTGCGGGCGGGACGCCCGCGCTCCCGGGTGGGTGTCTATGGGCATTGAAAATTGCAGGGTTTTGGGCAGCGAAAGTGGCGGGCCGGCCCGGGAAGGGCGTCAGGGTGCCGGCAGGATCATCCGAGCCCGGCGGCGGACTGAGGCCGGAGAGGCGGACCTTCACCGCTCCAGTCCAGCGGAAGCAGGGATTGTCGCCACAACTCCGGCTCCGGCAACGGCCCTGCGGAAGGCGGCCTTCTTGCGAGCTGGTACCGGTCGCACAACTGGCGGATGAGATCGGAAATCCGCTGGCGATAGATCTTCAGTCTGCCCTGTGGGGTTCCATAGAGGTCCCGGTACACCGGCACCAGTTCCGGAAATCGCTCCCGAAGAAAGGGCAACCAGACTTTCTCGATGGAAGAGGTGACAAACAGGACCCTGGCGGCCAGGTACCCCGCCCCCAGGCGCTTGACACTTCTCACCAGCGCCTCCAGTTCGCCGGGACCGTCGGTAATTCCGGGAAGCACCGGCATGACAAGCACCCCCGTGCTCAGGCCGGCCTGCGACAGTTCCTTCAGGGCGTGCAGCCTCCGCCGCGGCGTAGCCGCTATCGGTTCCAGGGCTCTGGCCAATTGGGAGGAGAGGGTTGTGAGAGTGATATTGAGGTGTACCTCGTTGCGGGAGGCAATCTCCTTCCACAACTCCAGGTCCCGCAGGACCAGGTCGGACTTGGTGGTCAGCGAAATCCGGAGCCCGCGCCACTCGGCCAGCCTCTCCAGAATCGCCCGCGTCAGCTTGAAGCGCCTCTCAGCGGGCTGATAGGGATCGGTGGCGGTGCCGATGGCAATGGGCCGGTCTCGCAGCCGGGCCGACAGCAGGTCCTTCTCCAGGACGGCATCCCCGTTGCGCTTGGCGTAGATCTCGGACTCGAACTGGCCGGCCTCTTCCCGGCCCATGTACTCGTGGGTATAGCGAGCGTAACAGTACTTGCAGCCGAACTCGCAGCCCCGGTAGGGATTGATGGTCCAGTAGAACGGCATTTCCGGGTTCGAGCAGCGGTTCAGCACCGATTTGACCTCGATGGACAAATAGCGTGCACGCCGCTTGCGCAGCAACGGGGTGCTCTCCGCCGCCAGCCGCGCGATCCCAACCAGCTTGCCGGGCTTCTTGACCATATTTATATCTTCGCTTTTTATTCGCTATTTGTCAAGCTTTTTTGCCCTGCGGATAGGGGCAAAGATTTGTCCGCGGAGGGGCGAGAAGGGAAAAGAGATATCCAAGAAGGAAAAAGACGAACCACGAATGGACACCAACTGTGTCTATTCGTGTTCATTCGTGGTTCTATTTTGGTGGTTTCTCTCAACGAATGACCGGGCGTTCCCCCTCGAATAGACCGCGCGGCAACGCCGAGTCTCGACCAACCACGTATCGGACATGGCTTGGGGGGTGGCCGGTTTACAGCTTCGGCGATCTGGGCTACTCTGTCCGGGCCATGCCCTTCCTGAAAGCCTTGACCATTGCCGGCTCCGACTCGAGCGGCGGAGCCGGGATCCAGGCGGACCTCAAGACCTTTGCCGCCCTGGGGATTTACGGCACTTCGGCCGTCACGGCGGTGACGGCTCAGAACTCTCTCCGCATCGATGCCCTGACCTGCCTTCCGGTGAGCCTGGTGGTCTCGCAAATCCGTTCGGTTCTTTCCGAAATCGGGGTTGAGGCCATCAAGACCGGGATGCTGGGCGGTCCCGAGATCATCCAGGGGGTGGCCTCCTCTCTGAGCCGCTACCCTGGCATTCCACTGGTAGTGGACCCGGTCATGGCAGCCACCAGCGGCAGCGCCCTCCTCGAGGAAGGCTCGCTGAAGGTCCTGCGCCGCCAACTCCTGCCCTTGGCTCGGGTTTTCACTCCCAATCTGCCGGAAGCCGAGGCGCTGGTTGTGAGCCGATTGAGAAACGAATCCGATTGCATCCGCGCCGCCCGGGAAATCCATGGGATGGGTCCGGGTTGGGTCGTCCTGAAAGGCGGCCACCGGAGGGATATCGAGTCCGGTCCGGCGGGCGCCAGGGAGGTGGTCGACCTGGTCTTCGACGGCAGCGGGATACACAGAGTCGCCGGACCCTATCTCCACGGAGGCCCCAAGCAGGGCACCGGATGCACCTTTTCGGCGGCCATCGCGGCCTTCCTGGCTAAGGGGCGCTCGGAACTGGATGCGATAGGCTTAGCGCGAGAGTATTTGAGCGGGACCTGGCGTTCTTCCGGCGAGTCGGACCAAGCCGGCGGTCCACTCCACCACTTCCACGCCTTCCGGCCGAAGTCCGGCGGTGGATAGGCGTTAGTTGTTAGTGGAGCGTGAAGAGTGGAGAGTTGTCGGTGAAGAGCTTTGGGAATAAGCAAGCGGCGGTGAGCTGGTTGCACCCTTTTGGGGAGTGCGCCGAGATCTACAACAGCCTTATACGCTTCGATTCGAATAACTATCCACTAGGGCCTGTTAACACTAAACAGCAATATCATGCTATCCTTTACGGATGGAACTCACCGAA
>JAPOZE010000182.1 GCA_026706225.1 Acidobacteriota bacterium | reverse complement strand
ATCGCCTGGTGGAGATCGTACAGGGAGAACGGCTGGTGGCCCAGAGCGTGGTCTCGCCCGCGGGCAGCCGGTTCATCCTGGCGGGAGACATCCGGGTCCGAATTCCCGGAAGCCCACCCGGGCGCCCCCGGAGGCCGCCACCGATCCTGAGAGCCCTGGGCATTCTGGACGCCGACATCCAGACCCAGGTGCTTCGCATCCTGGCCGTCTTTCTGACGGCCGGACTGGTCTGCTACGGCCTGGCCTGTTATCTGACAGCTCCCCTGAAGAAGCTTCGGGCAGCGACCCGGAAACTGGCGGACGGGGACCTGGCGGCCCGGGTTGGAAAGGCCCCGGGAGGCCGACAGGACGAACTCACCGAACTGGGCCACGATTTCGACCAGATGGCCGAGCGCATCCAGACCACGGTCGGAGCTCAGCGTCGCCTGTTGAGCGACATCTCCCACGAGCTGCGCTCCCCCCTGGCCCGCCTCAATGTGGCGCTGGCGCTGATTCGCCAACGCATGAAGGGTCGATCCGACGAAGAACTGGACCGTATCGAGCTGGAAGCCGGACGCCTCAACAAGCTCATCGGCCATCTGCTCACCCTCAGTCGCATCGAAAGCGGCACGATGGAGCTTGCTCGCGATGACATCGCCTTGGACCAACTCGTGGCAGAGCTCGTGACCGATGCCGAGTACGAAGCCCGCAGCTCGGGAAAAAGCGTTCGCATCCTCTCCAGCCAAGCCTGCGTTGCCTTCGGAAATCAGGAGCTCTTGAGAAGCGCCATCGAGAATGTGGTCCGGAACGCCGTCTATTACACCGCGGACAAGACCGCGGTCGAGGTTGAGCTGAAGCTGGCCGGGAAGCAGCAGGATAGGGCCGTGATCACGGTTCGCGACCGTGGAGAAGGAGTGCGCGATTCGGAACTCGGCGAGATCTTTCGACCCTTCTACCGGGTGGCCGCGGCCCGGGAAAGACAGAGCGGCGGCACCGGACTGGGGCTTGCCATCACCCGGCAGGCCATACAGTTGCACAACGGCTCCGTGGCCGCTTCCAACGCCCCCGGAGGAGGGCTGCGCATCGAGATGCGACTGCCGGCCCGTCCGGAAAGCACAGATCCGGCCGGTCCACTGTGATTGTGGAAGATGTTTCCACAGGCGGAGCCGGCGGCAGTTGACCTCCTTGACAGATCCGTCGCCGAAAGGATATCAGTGAGGGGTTCCGGCAGGGACTCGGCTACCGAAAATGACTGCCTGCTGATTGGCCGACCCACCGGGAATCACATCCACCGATTCACAGGCTGACTTCAATTCGATGGGCGACATTCTCCCAATCCAGCGTGCAGAGGACATCGCAACCGTTATTCTCAACCGTCCGGAAAAGCTGAACGCGCTCAGCCGGGAGTTGTGGCTGCGGGTCGGACAGGCCATGCGGGAGCTTTCCTCGGATGAGAACCTGCGCTGCATAGTCCTGCGCGGGGCCGGCGAGAGGGCGTTCTCACCGGGGGCCGATATCTCCGAATTCTCGGCGCACCGCTCCAATCGCCAGCAGGCGCGGGACTACGGATCCCTCATCCAGAAAGCCATGCAATCCATCAGGGACTGTCAACACCCGGTCATCGCCATGATCCAGGGAGTATGCGTCGGCGGGGGTCTGGAGTTGGCGTCCATGTGCGACCTCAGGATCTGCGGGGAATCCAGCCGATTCGGAGTGCCTGTCAATAGGATCGCCATCACCATGGCCTACCCTGAAATCCGGGCTCTGATCGATCTGGTGGGCCGGGCGACGGCGCTGGAGATTCTTCTGGAGGGCCGGGTCTTCGGATCCCGAGAAGCAAAGGCCAAGGGCCTGGTCACCCGCGTGGTTGCCGACAGCGAAGTCGAAAAGGAAACCTACGCCACCGCCCGCCGCATCGCGGACGGGGCGCCCCTGGCCAACCGCCTGCACAAGAGATTTGCCTACCGCCTCCTGGATCCCAAGCCGCTGACCGAGGCTGAAGTGGACCAGGGTTTCGAAATTGTCGGCACGGAGGACCACCGCGAGGGATACCGCGCTTTCCTCACCAAGACCAAGCCACGCTTCAAGGCCCGGTGACCATGAACCCATCGCCACAATCCGATCGTACCGGTCCTCTGCTCGGCATGAGAGTCCTGGAAGCCACCCACGTCATGGCCGGCCCCACCTGCGGATTGATGCTGGCCGATATGGGAGCAGACGTCGTCAAAGTGGAGCGCCTCCCTGGAGGCGACGACACCCGGCAAGCCGTTCCCCCCGAAATCCAGGGAGAAGCGGCTGCTTTCATGATGATGAACCGCAACAAGCGTGGCATTGGACTCAATCTGAAGACCGAGAAGGGGCGGGAGGTCTTCCGCCGCCTGGCCGGGAAGAGCGACGTAGTCATCGAAAACTTCCGCAAGGGCACCATGGAGGCCCTGGGTCTGGGCTATGACCGCCTGAAATCGGATCATCCCGGACTCATCTACTGCTCCCTGTCGGGATTCGGACAGACCGGGCCCTATGCCGATCGGGGAGGATTCGATCTGATTGCCCAGGGAATGAGCGGATTGATGAGCATTACCGGTGAAGGGCCCGGACGGGCTCCGGTAAAGGTGGGGGCGCCCATGACGGACATCACCGCGGGCATCCTGGCGGCCCTGGGTATCGTTGCAGCCTATGCCCACCGGCAGCGTACCGGAGAGGGGCAACTGGTGGACACATCTCTGCTGGAGGCGGGAATCGTTC
>JAPOZE010000571.1 GCA_026706225.1 Acidobacteriota bacterium | reverse complement strand
TCGGTGGACCGAAGAACGTAGCTGGCGGTAAAGGGAGTCTCCGTCCAAGGCTGCAAGGACCTTTCAGCCGCCTGCCTGATCTCTTTCGCACGGGTCGAAGTCGCGCCCAGGCGCTGGGGCCAGAGCACGGTTCCGTCCGTCAGTTCGGCCATTCGGTTCGAGGCGTTTCCAATCGAGGGGAAGGGCGTCTTGTCGACCCTGGACGGTCCTTGCCAGCTCCTGCCTCCGTCCTGGCTTCGAATCACGTAGCACTCCGCTTCGAGTCCCGAGGCCCCGCAGCCGTCGGCTGCCTGGAGGAACGCCCACAGGAGGGTGCCGTCTCTCAGGACCCCGAATGCGTCGCTTCGCAGTGCCCACCGATTGTCGAAAAAGAGCCAGCGCGAGGAGTCCCTCGCCAGGGTGTGGTCGAAGAACTGCCACCAGTCCAGACGTCTTTGCCGCCAGGTCCGTCCCTCGTCGCCGGAGGCCAGCAGGATACTTTCGAGCCCCGGACCCTCCGTAGAGAAACCGGCGTAGAGGACGCCGTCCTGCGTCCTGCCTAGGGGAGCCCCCCGGCCCCAGGGGACCACCACGAATTGAGCGGGAACGGTTCGAACTCTCTCCCCGTTGACAGTGACCGCTATCTGAGTCTTTTGGGGCGCCGGGTCAGATGGAGATTCCTCTGCCCGCAATGGTTTCCAGCCGCCGGAAAATGTTGTGGCCGCCAGCCACCCTCCAAAGCCGGTCGCCAGGAAGCTCCGGCGATTGGTCTTGAGTGCCGACGGTCCTGGAGATTTCCTGATGGAGTGACTGAACGGATCGTTGATTTTCATGGCATCCTCCTGTCGCCAGGCCCAGGATGGTATCTGCGGGCAAGCCTATCACTCATCAAACGGGATATGTGCCGATAGTTTAAACCCGGAGCACCCGAGAATCTGGTATTTTCAAGGTCTTCCAGAACTCGGAGGTCGTGAGTTCGAGAGACTGCCGGAGTCTTGAGCAAAAAGGAGAATTCTATTCATGAACACCCCTATTCTGCTTCATGAGATCACTCGCGAGAAAGCACGGGAACTGGCGCCCCAAACGCTTCTGGTCCTTCCGGTCGGCGCCGTCGAGCAACACGGTCCGCACCTGCCGGTCGGCACCGACTTCCTCACCGTCGAGCATGTGGCCCGGGGAGCGGCGGAAAAGGCCAGGGAACAAATTTCCGTCCTGGTCGCCCCCACCCTGCCCTTTGGTTCCTCCCATCACCACCTGTCCTTTGGCGGCACCCTGTCTCTCAGCACGGAAACCTATTACCGGGCTCTTTTCGACCTGGGGGAATCCATGGTGATCTCCGGATTCCGCAGTCTGGTGCTGATCAACGGTCATGGGGGCAACCACGAGTTGATCCAGCTCGTCGCCCGCGATCTGGCCATCAAGCACGATATCAGGTTTGCTGCCATGTCCTATTGGACCGTGGCCTGGGATGCCCTGGTGGAAGCAGGGGCTCACCTGAGCGGAAATCTCCCCGGGCATGCCGGCTACTATGAGACCTCCCAGATAATGGCCCTGCGTCCGGACCTGGTGGTGGAGCCGCTGCCCCATCGCGAGGGAGACCAGGGCTCCGACCCCCGCAGTTTCTACGGTCCCTATCGGTCGGAGAAACACCGGTTTCTGGAAGATCTGGACGGGTATACCGACAGCCCCGACCGGGGCGATGCGGAGCGGGGAAAAGCCTACTTGGCGGCGGTGATCCGTTCCCTGGGCCAGGCCTTCGTCGAGTTCCACAAGTCCGGATGACGTGGGGGTGGCGGAGATTTTATCCAATCATCGGCAGGAGGAATCCCATGGGAGACCGTCTCAAGGACAAGGTGGCCATCGTCACCGGAGCCGGCTCGATCGGGCCCGGTTGGGGCAACGGCAAGGCTGTCGCCGTCCTCTTTGCCCGGGAGGGCGCCAAGGTGCTGGCCGTGGATATCAATCCCGACGCAGCCGAGGAGACTCGCCGCATCATTTTGGAGGAGGGAGGAGAGTGCGTTGTCCACCGGACGGACGTTTCCCGGGCGGAACAGGTCAGGGCCATGGTGGATCGCTGCCTGGAGGTCTACGGAAGGATCGATATCCTCCACAACAACGTGGGGATCCTGCAGGTGGGCGGGCCGGAAGACACTTCCGAGGAGCAGTGGGACCACCTGTTCGCAGTCAACGTCAAGGGCATGTTCCTGAGCTGCAAATACGTCCTTCCGGTCATGGAACGCCAGGGCAAGGGCGCCATCGTCAACATCTCCTCGTTGGCCGCGATTCGCTACACGGGCTACCCGTCGATTTCCTATAACGCCTCCAAGGGGGCCGTCAATCAGCTCACTCAGAGCGTCGCTCTCCAGTACGCGCCCAAGAACATCCGGGCCAACTGCATTCTGCCGGGCTTCATCAACACTCCCCTGATCGTGGAGCCGCTGAAAAACGCCTATGGGCCGGGAGGCGTGGAGGAAATGGTCCGGAAACGGGACGCCATGGTTCCCATGGGCAAGATGGGAGACGCCTGGGATGTGGCCTACGCGGCGCTGTTCCTGGCCTCGGACGAAGCCAAATTCATTACCGGCATCGAGTTGGTGGTGGACGGCGGGATCACCTGCAAGGTGGGTTGATCCACTAAGGGACACGAAGAACGACGAAGGGCCACCAAGCTTCACGGCTGTGCCCCATCGGGAGGGATGAGGCCCGGCAAGCCGACGCAGGCCTCCTCGAGCAGCAAGACCCATTG
>JAPOZE010000356.1 GCA_026706225.1 Acidobacteriota bacterium | reverse complement strand
AGTTTCTTTCTTTTTTTGGCGGGCGGCCCGACGGAGCAGCCCAGATGGGCCGCCAATCCGGAGGCTGCGGCAAGTTCCAGGAAGGTCCGTCTGCTGAGCATCAACTCCTCCAGAAGGTGGACTCTTGAGTCGGTTGGTAGCGGATGTTGAGGTGAGGGGTCTCGAGGCGCTTCTGTCCCTGCCAGACGGATTCGACCCCGGCGGCAGTCAGACCGGTGGTCAGCAGGGTGCGTTCCACCGGGTAGCCCGCCTTTCCCGTCAGGAACATCTGCTCCACGTGATGGCACTGCGGATTGAAGAAGTTGCAGACCTCGCGGGGCGGCAGGAACATCTGGGTGGAGATCACCTCGCCCCCCTTGAGGCGGGCGGCGAATGTGAAGTCCATCACCAGTCCTTCCATCAGCAGGATGGTGCCCTTGAGGCCGTCCAGGTATTCGAAGCGATAGGCAACCGGCGTGCGCTCGGAGATCAGCCCCGGGACGTCCTCCAGACTGGGCAGGACGTGGTTGAACCCCTCGCGGCTGGAAGTCAGGCTGTGGCTGCGGCAGAGGCAGGCCTGGAACAGCTCCGGATCCCACCCGCCCGCCTGCCAGGACCCGGCCCTCATGGCCTGGTAGACGGGATCTCCCTTCAGCCCGTGGATGGATGCCGCCCCCGTTTCGCCCCCGCGCCGACGCTCGACCATGCACTGCAGCCCTTCCAGGGCGTGGATGTCGTATCCGTCCATGCCTCCCACGGCCAGGCAGAGCGCTTCCTCGATCTCCACGCCCAGGGGCATGTCGATGGAAGGCAGCCGGGGCGTCACCGGCACCGAGGAGCCCGCCAGGAAGGCAAAGTCCAACTCCCTGGAGATGTCCACCATCTCCTTGGCCCATTCCCACTTCCAGGAAAGGTGCTTGTCGTTGAACACGGGGACGCTCCTCCCGCTGTCGCGGAAGACCCGGGTGATTTCCTTGAACCACTCGTAGCGGGGATAGAGGGTCTGTCCCTTCTCGTTCTTGGGATATTTGCCGTGCTCGCCGATCAGCAGCACGCCGTCCACGGCCAACCGGCTCCCCCCTTGAGTCAGGGCCTCGGCGATGGTGGGGTACTTCTTCATCTTGGGGAATCGCCGCATGCGGTCGTGGATGAGGGTGTTCTCCGGAGTTTGATCGACGTACACCGAGACCACGTCCATGGGAGGGCGATGGTGACGGTTGCCCCAACCGTAACCCCAAAGGAATCGATCCACGATGTGCTGGGCGTGAGAGTAGCGCCGGTATTCGCTGACCACCGCGGCAATGCGGGGCCTCTTTCGGGAGGGAACAGCGGCGGCCATTCCTCCGGCGGCCGCCAGCGGCGCGGCTGAAAGGAAGTTCCTTCGAGACAATCCAGGTAAGGGCGCCCGGGACATGGCTGAACTCCTGCAAGCGCAAGACAAAGACTGATAAGGACCTTTCGCAGGGCTAAAAAGCATAATCAAGCGGTTCGAACAAAGCAACTGCTTTCCGGGTCGGCCCGAAGGCCCACCCGGGAGGCCCCCTTAGTGGTGAGATCTCCTTGCTTTGACTGAGCCGAGGGGCTTTCCTACAATCTTCGCCGGCAGTCTCCAAACCCGACGCGCAGGGAGCCTTCCGCGAACCGGATTCCCAATTCCATGGTCACTCTCGACGATGCATCCCGGATTCTGGTCATTCGCTACGGCCGGCTGGGAGACCTGGTCCTCCTGGTCCCCGCCTTGCAGGCCCTGCGCCGGCGGTTCCCCTCGGCCCACATCTCCGCCCTGGTGGATCAACGCTATGCCGCCGTTCCGGAGATGTGTTCAGCAGTCGACAGGGTGGTTGCATCGGATCGCATCGGCATGCGGGACAGCCCCTGGTGGTCGGGAGCGCTCAGCGCACTTCGGTCGGCCCAGGAACTTCGCAAGGCCCGCTACGACCTGGTGATCGATTTCCACGGTTTTCGGGAAACCAACCTGCTGGCCTGGTACAGCCGGGCCCCCTGGCGGATCGGCCTCGAGAGGAACGAGCCCTCCTATCTGCCCTTCTGCTTCAACCTGGATCCGGTGCCCGAGGACCAGAACCTGCACGTGGCCGATCGGTTCGATTCCCTGGTGGAAGCCCTAGGGGCGAGCCTGGGGGCCCGGGACATTCGGCTGGAGGTCCCTGCCGACAGCCGGATCAAGGCGGAACGGTTCTTGCGGGAAAACGGGATGGACGGATGTCCGCGCCTGGTCGGAATGAACCTGGGAGCCAGCGCGGCCGACAAGATGTGGCCCGCCGAACGCTTTGCCGCCCTGGCCGACAGGCTGGCCGGCCGGTTCGACCTGGGCGTCGTCCTGCTCAGCGGGCCCGGAGAGGAGGCCCTTCTCAGGCAGGCCGCATCCTCACTGAAAACCGACCGCTACGCCCTGGCCGGCCAACTTGGACTCAAGGACCTGGCCGCGGTGATCGGCCGCTGCCATCTGCTGGTGAGCAACGACTCCGGCCCCATGCACTTCGGCCCCGCCCTGGACGTACCCACCCTGGGCCTGTTCAGCCTGAGCGATCCCCTCCATTACCGGCCCTTGGGCGACCGCAGCCGGGTGATCAGGAAGGTCCCGGTCGGGGAAATTGAGGTGGGCGAAGTTTACGAACAGGCGGTTGAAATGCTCGCGGAGAGTGAAGAGTGATTAGTGGTGAGTAGAAAAAACAATCCACGAAGTGACACGAAGGACGACGAAGGGCCACCAAGCGTGACGGCTCTGCCGC
>JAPOZE010000605.1 GCA_026706225.1 Acidobacteriota bacterium | reverse complement strand
CCCTCATCTATCGGATTGGGGACCAATCCCTGCTGGTTCTGGTGCGAGGCGACCATCAGCTCAATGAGGCCAAGCTCCATGCCGTGCTGGGGGGCGAAGCCCGCCCGGCCCGGCCGGAGGAGATTCTGGCTGTGGCGGGCGCCGATGCCGGTTCGCTGGGTCCGGTGAAGATTGCGGGCTTGCGTATTCTTTCCGACCATGCCTTGCAGGGAAGACGGAATCTGACCTGTGGGGCCAACCGGAACGACTATCACCTCTCCGGTGTGACTCCCGGCAGAGATTACCAGGCCGAGTATTTTGACTTGCGCTTGGTTCAGGCTGATGAGGCGTGTCCCCGATGCCGTTCCCCGCTGAAAATCCACAAGGCCTTGGAGGTTCAAGCTGGGAAACTCGTATTCGGAGAGCATGGGAGCCACTGTTCTCAACTCACAAGGGCGGGAGGTTCCCGTTGTCATGGGGAGCTATGGGATTGGAGTCGAAAGGATTCTTGCAGCCGCCGTCGAAAGCGGCCACGACGACGACGGAATCATCTGGCCACGTTCCATTGCCCCCTTTGACTGCCTGATCTGCGTTGTCAACGCCAAGGACGGCGCTGTGGTGCAGGAAGCCGAGGAGGCCTACCGAAAATTGCAGGAACTGGGAGTCGAGGTTCTGCTGGACGACCGAAGAGAGCGTCCCGGGGTCAAGTTCAAGGATGCCGACCTGGTAGGCATTCCCTTTCGCATCAATTTCGGCAGCCGGAAGCTGGCAATGGGAAAGGTGGAATGGGTGGAACGTGCGACCGGCAAGATCACCGAGGTCGACCTGGCCGATCTGGCCTCCCACGTGCGAACCTTGTCGTTGGCCGACGGAGGTCCGGTAGTCGCCAAGAGCATTTAAACGCACTCTTCTGCCGGAGGGCACCTTTCGGGTGCAGGGCTATCACCGGGGCTGGTCGGAGGACACCGGTTCCAGTGAGGCCCGCAGGGTATTGATACTCTTGGGAGCAAGGGTGAGAAACAGTCTGGACCCGGCTTCCGGAGTGAGTTTGACAGCTCGATTGTTTTCCTCCTCGGAAGTTCTGAAGACCTCGATACCTTCCAGCGTGTATCCGCGCAGTTCGAGTTCTTCTTCGACCGCCACTTCCTTTGCATTGACCAGGACTACAACCAGTTGACGGTCGGTAGGCTTTCGAAAAGCCACCACAGGTGTGCTGCCTCCGGTTGCGAACACCCGAACGGCGCCTCTGGGAACAAACCGGCTGAATTGAGTCAGGGCCCGGAAGCGCTTTGGAGCGCGGAAGCCGGTCCTGGTGCGTTCGAGCAAGCCCAGGCGTCCCGGCTGGGCATCGGTGGCGAAAAGGGTTCCGTAGAGCCAGGCCCGGCATCCTCGCAGCAGGTCTGCGATGAGGGTTTGGGCAAGCTTCAGGGCGTCATCCATTTCGTCGCTGTTGCCGGCCGGAGTTGTGAATTGAGTCTGCCACAGATTGAGATTGTGCTGACGTATGAGCTGGTCGACGGCATCGGCCCCGTGGCTTGGCCCCGCCCGGGATTGCACTCCCGCATGGGAGAGCAGGGGCCGAACCTTTCGATCGTCCAACAGGGCTGCCAGGAAGGGAAGCGCGTCCATCCAGCCGGACTCCGGAACCATCAACCGGGTCCGGATTCTTTTTTGCCGGAACCTCTCTGCGACGGTCTTGACCAGAGTCTTCAGTTCGTCCGGCTCATACCGGCAGCCAAAGGGAGAGTCCCTGCGGTCAGGACGGTTCTGCAAGCTCACCAAGTGGACGGGTTGGCCGCGCAGCTTCTCATAGTACTCGATGTACCCCACCAGATATTCCGCAAGGTCCTCGTAGTGTTGAGCCAGAAGCGACCCCGAACCGTCTACCGCCCGATTGCTTTTCCAGGTGGGTGGGGGACTCCAGATACAACTGCTCAACAGGACTTCCTGTCGTTTCCGGGCCTGACGAAGCAGCGAGAATTGGGCGTTCTCCCGTTCGTCTCCTCCAAACGAAAAGGTCAGGCCTGTAAACCTCAAGCGGGCGGTTATGGCGATGCGTTGTCCGGTCCACCCGATTTCGTTTCTGAGGATATTCAGGCCTGCTTCCTTGGCGTTGAAGAGTAGCTCGAAGAGTTTTTTGCGTTGCGCCGAGGGGAGGTTGTCGATTTCGCTGGCCGAGCCGTTGGATCCGCTGAAACCGAATCCGTCCATCCGCTGAAATTGAATTTGAGGTTGAATCAGGATGGGCTTGGGTTGTCCGAATAGGGGCGGCGCCCAGACCAGAAGCACCAACCCCAGAGCAGTTGTTGGAAAGCGCCTGCCTGCGCAAGGCTTTCTTGAAACAACGCCTTGCGCCGGGTGGCCAGATACCGGTTTGAAGTCAAGCATGGCTAGATGGTTCATTTACATCGATGCACAGGATAAACAGGATGACTTCTTGATGGTCTGGTCTGGGTGCTCGGGAACGAGAGTGCTCACCCGCTTGAGCTCGACCGTCAGCTTTTCTTGAACAAGGATTCCCCCAAACACGCTCCCAACCTCATGCTTTACTTCACACCCGCACCCCATCAGCGAGTGGGTCAGCTTCCCGTGCAGCAGCGTTTCGTACTGTTAATCCAGTCTATCGATGTTCGCCAATTCCGGCGGTTTAACCCGCATTTCTCACCAGGGGGCGTGATCATGGCGCAGGCATTTTCCCCTCAGCGCGTGCTCGGGAGCGAAGAGCGTAGCGGTCACTACGGTCGAGCGAGC
>JAPOZE010000245.1 GCA_026706225.1 Acidobacteriota bacterium | reverse complement strand
CGAGTTGATCGAAGCCCTGATGGTGGTGGTGGTGGAGCGGGGCAAGAGGGTGGTGTTTCCCCAGCCGACCTTCACACTCTACGGGATGTTTGCCCGAATTCTGGGTGGTGCCTGCCGGGAAGTGCCACTCAAGCCGGACCTGGAATTCGACGGGCCACGCTTGCTGAAGGAAGCCCGTGAAGCGGATCTGACCATCCTCTGCTCGCCCAACAATCCCACCGGCGGAGTGTTGGATCGCGGCGACCTCGAGAGCATCCTGCGCCAGGCGGGAGGATTGGTGGTGGTTGACGAGGCCTACCACGAGTTCAGCCGGCAGTCGGTGGTGCCGCTCCTGGAGAGATTCGAGAACCTGGTCGTGCTCAGGACTTTTTCGAAAGCGATGTCGATGGCCGGTCTCAGAGTCGGCTATCTCCTGGGCCACCCGGAACTGGTGGAGCAGGTGGCCAAGGCCAAGCTCCCCTACAACCTCAATGTTTTTTCCATGGCGGCGGCCTCGGCGGCGCTGGAGCATTTCGACCTGCTGAAGCCGCAGATCGAAAAGGTGATTGCCGAGCGGGAACGGCTGTGGGTAGGGCTGAGCCGTATCCCAGGCGTGCAGCCCTTTCCCTCCCGAGCCAATTTCATGGTCTTTCGGCTGGCCGCGGACCCGGGAGCGGTCTTCAGGGCCCTTTGCGATGAGGGAATCCTGGTGCGCGACGTCAGCCGCTATCCCATGCTGCAGCAGTTCTTGCGGGTCAGCGTGGGTCTGCCCCGGGAAAACGACCGCTTTCTGGCGGCCTTGAGCCGAATCATGACGGCTGGCGAGATGAAGCATGGAGGAGGTGAAGGTTGAAAAATCAGCGGACATCCGAAGTATCCCGCAGAACCAGCGAAACCGATATTTCAGTCAGGTTGAACCTGGATGGAGAGGGGGTCTCCCAGGTTTCGACGGGCATTCACTTCTTCGATCACATGTTGATCCTGATGGCCAAGCACGGCTTGTTCGACCTCGAGGTGCGCTGCAAGGGCGACCTGGAGGTGGACGGCCACCACACCGTCGAGGACGTGGGAATCGCTCTGGGGCAAGCCTTCGACCGCGCCTTGGGCACCAAGGAGGGCATCACCCGCTATGGCATGGCTTATGTCCCCATGGATGAAGCCCTGGGTCGGGCCGTGGTGGACTATTCCGGCCGCCCCTTCCTGGTCTGCAAGGTTGGGTTTCCGGCCGAAAGAGTCGGCGAGCTCAGCACCGAGCTGGTGGAGGAATTCTTCCGTGCCCTGGCGGTGCACGGCAGAATGAATCTCCACATCGAAATCCTCTACGGGAAAAACTCCCACCACATGGCCGAGGCCATGTTCAAATCGGCCGGTCGCGCGCTCTCCCTGGCGGCTGCCAGGAATCCGGCGGTCAAGGGTGTGCCCTCCACCAAGGGCGTTCTGTGATGATCACCATCGTCGACTACGCCATCAACAATCTTCACAGCGTGCAGAACGCCTTTCGCAGCCTGAAGATCCCGTCACGGATCAGCCAGGATCCCGAGACGATCCGAAGCGCGGACAAGCTGATCCTGCCGGGAGTGGGCGCCTTCGCGGATGCCATGGAGAATCTCCGCGCCAGGAAGCTGGTGGAGCTGCTCCGGGAAAAAGCGGCCGACGGGACCCCTCTGCTGGGACTGTGCCTGGGTCTGCAACTGCTGTTCAGCGAGAGTGAGGAGTTCGGTCCGGTCTCCGGGCTGGGCTGCATTCCGGGGAGGGTCAAGAGGCTGCCGCCCGAGGTGCAGGTTCCCCACATCGGATGGAACCAGTTGCACCTGATGAAATCCGATCCTCTGCTGGAGGGGGTGGCCGAGGGCAGTTTCGTCTATTTCGTCCACTCCTACTATGCCGATCCCGTTGATGCCGGCCACATTGTGGCCACCACCGACTACGGCATCGACTTCACGGCCGTGACCCGCAAGGGGAACGTGTGGGCGACCCAATTCCATCCCGAAAAGAGCCAGGACGTCGGATTGCGCATCCTCAGGAACTTTGCCGGGCTCTGAACGGTTGGGTCCCCGGGGCATGACGACCCGGCAGGGATGCGGGCCAGGAACCGGCCGACACCAGCAAGCACGCAGGGCACTCGGATGATCATCTTCCCGGCCGTGGACATGCGTCGCGGCAAATGCGTTCGCCTGGTTCAGGGGCGGGCGGAGCACGAAACGGTCTACTCGGAGGATCCCCTGGTGGTTGCCCGCCGATGGTGTGAGCAGGGCGCCTCCTGGCTTCACCTGGTCGACCTGGATGGGGCCATGGTCCAGGGCAGTCACAACCGGACCATCGCCCGGGAGATTTTTGAAGCCCTGCCCATCCCCGTGCAGTTCGGGGGCGGGGTGCGAACCCTGTCCGACATCGAGGAGTTGTTGGCCGCCGGAGCCGCCCGGGTGATTGTGGGGACGGTTGCAGTGGAGCAGCCCGACCTGGTGGAAGAAGCCTTGAGGCGGCACCCCGGCCAGGTGGTCGTGGGGCTGGATGCCCGCCGGGGACGGGTGGCGACCCGGGGATGGAACCGGTTGGAGGCGCTGGAGGCGCTGCCCTTCGCCAGGGATCTGGCAGGTCGCGGCGTGGACCGCATCGTCTACACCGACATCGGCAAGGACGGGACCCTTCAGGGGCCCAACCTGGAGGCCACAGGTCAAATGGCTCGGGAGAGCGGATTGAAGGTGATTGCCTCCGGGGGGGTGTCCTCCCTGCAGGACCTGTCGCGGCTGGGGCGC
>JAPOZE010000098.1 GCA_026706225.1 Acidobacteriota bacterium | reverse complement strand
GGCGGTCTTCCAGGTTCTCCTCGTCGAAAACCGCCAGGAATTCCAGTTCCACGGCCTCGGCCTGGGGGCGCGCCGCCACAATCAAGCGCGGCCTCTCGCCCGGCGGGTATTCCTCGCCCGGCTGCAACAGGCTTGCCAGGGTCTCCTCACCCGCGGACCGCAACCGCGCGGTGGCGGCCCCGTCCCAACCCAACCTGGCTGCAACCTTCCGGAGAAATCCGTCGATCCGGGGAAGATTGGCGATGTCCAACCGGATCTCCAGGCGTTGGCGCCTCGGGCTGGTCCAATCCAGGAAGGCGGTCAGGGCAATCGCCGTGGCCGTGCCCACGGTGATGCCGTTGCCGAGCAACAGGTCCCAGGGACTGCCCATCAGGTCCTTGAGAATATTCAGATGTTGGATGCCGAGGCCGGTGGAGAACGCCAGTCCCGCCACGATGGCTTTCTGCGGATCGAGGCCGGCCCGCGCCAGGGTCTGTATCCCCTCGACGAACAGCATCGCAAGAGCGATCACCAGGAAGCTGGCCATGACCGGGCTGGGAATGATGAGCAGAAGGCCCGTGATTTTAGGAAAGAACGCCAGCATCACCAGGAGGCCGCCCACGGTATAGCCAACGCTCCGCGCGGCGACACCGGTGAGGTTGATGAGTGAGACCGTGAGCGAGGAGTAGGAGGTCGTCGGCGCCGTTCCGGCAAGACCCGACAACAGGATACCCACGCCGTTGGCGTAGATTGAGCCCTGGATCAGACGAAAATCGGTGGCCCGCGGCCGTCGCCGCGACACCTGTTGAGCCACCATGGAGTCGCCGATGCTCTTGATCGCCTGCACCAGGCCCACAATCAGGAACATCGGCAGCAGCCCCCAGAAGCCGGCGGTCGGTGTCAGGTCCAGCCCCGGAAACCGGCTGTCGGGGATTCCAACCCAGGGAGATGCGACCAGGTGCTCAAAGTCGTACAGTCCGAACGGAACTGCCGTCAGGCAGCCTGCCGCGATTCCGATCAGCAGCGACCATGGACGCCAGGTCCGGGGGGCGCGCAGCATCAACATCGTGGTGACGACCAGCGTCACTGCCGCCACGCACGGACCCGCTGCCAGAGTCGCGCCTTCGGGAACCTCTTTCATCCGGTCGAAAGCGATGGGCAGGACCATGGCCGCGATCAGCATGAGTACCGTGCCGGAGACGACCGGCGTAATGATGCGTCGCAGCCGGGGCAGCCAGGCCGCCAATGCCAGGTAAAAGAGCGAGCATAGGACGATGAGGCTGGCCAGCAGGGCAGGCCCTCCTTCCTCCATGGCCAGAACCGAAACGGCGATGAAGTTGGGAGTGACCGTGGTAATGAGCAGGTGGCCTCCGCCCAGCCGCCCGATCCTGGCAGCCTGCAAGGCGGTGGCCGTTCCGGTGATGATCAGGGCCGCGAAGACGGCCCACGACATGAACTGTTGGTCCTGGCCGGTCGCCAGGACGGTGATGGCCACGATCAACACGGTCGGTGCCAGCACAAAGGTGATGCCCTGGGCCGCAACCCCCAGGGCCACCACCGGGGGACAACGCTCGTCCAGTTCGTAGCGGATGTTCCGGTTTACGCGAGCTGGGGACAATAGAGGCCTCTGTTTCAAATAAGTCCGGCTTCCCGAAAGGCGCGCATGACCTGTTCCCTGGAGAGACCGGGGCACTCCAGGTAGCGCCTCCCCTCCACCGGAAGGACCACTCGGCCTCCCGCGGATCGAAACGCCACCGGGTCCTTTCCCGGGTCCCGCCACAAACGCAAGCCATCTCCCGGCAGGCCCAGTTGGGCCCGGCCGCTGCCCGCCGTGTGCCAGTAGACGACCCAGGAGGCTCCCTGGTGCTCGAAGTAGAAGGCGCGCAGCGGGTCGCCCCCGGCTCGCTCGATCTGCCGGCAGGGCGCCAGCTCGAAGTCTCCGGATGCCGCCAGCAGCAGGGTGTGTTCCTGGTCGAGGTTCTTGAGGGCCTCCCGGTGGGCCGGTGTCAGCCAGCGGTTCACCCTCACCTCCTCCCACCGCCGCAGGACTTCAAGATTGTCCGCCGTCCTGGGGTGTCTTGAAAACAGTTCCAGCCGCCCACGGAAGGAAATGGGGCAGTCCCAGGCGGCGGCCCGGCTGGTGACGAATTCCAGCATGTCCGGCTGGGTCCCCATGGTCTCCGCCGAGGGTTCCCAGTAATCGATCCACCCGTAGTTGAGGCCGGTGAAGTCCTTGGCGATGCGGGGCGCCTCCTCGCCGGGATGGGCCCGGGTGGCGTCCTTCATCACCTCCGGGCGGAAGATGTCGAAGGCATTGCCCCGGGTGAGAATGTGCCAACTGAAGTGAGCCTTGCAGGCCCCTTCGGCAAACAGCGGTCCGGGCTTCATCTGCTTCCAGGTGAGCCACTGGGCCCGGGAGACGTTGAACCAGTAGGGCGGGGGGACGTCCTCGGCGCCGTCGAAGTAGGCAAACCGGAAGCCGGCCCGGCCATAGAGCCTCCCCAGGCGCTTGGCGACCTCGTCCTGGATGCCGGTCCTCTGGTCGTAGACGCCGACCACGCCGGCCACCTCTCCCAGCAGGCCGAATTTTCGGCCGGACCGGTGCGGCCGGGCCCGGGTTCCCAACGCTGCCCTGCGGCATCCCATAAAGCGGTAAGGGCGCTCGGTGGTGTAGGAGCCGTACTCCACCAGTTCCTCCTCCAGTTTCAGCACCTTGACCGCCGAGTCCAGGTCGCAGCCTTCGGGGTTTTCCTCGAC
>JAPOZE010000217.1 GCA_026706225.1 Acidobacteriota bacterium | reverse complement strand
CGGATCGGATCGACTGGATCTGGGAACCCTACCTGCCCGCCGGGGCGGTGACCCTTATGGCCGGGGCGCCCGGTTGCGGCAAGAGCTTCCTGAGCACGGCCCTGGCGGCGTCGCTGTCGCAGGGACTCACTCCGTTTTACCAGCGCCCAACCGGAAAGGTCCGGACGGCGATCCTGTCGCTTGAGGACGACCCGGCCAGGACCATCGTTCCCCGGCTGAAGGCCTGCGGGGCCGACCTGGGAGAAATCGTGATCTTCGACTGGCGCCATCGGGAGGCGGACTCGCTGGAGACGCTGTCAATGAAGGAAGGAACCCGGGGAGAGCTGCTGAGGGTCCTGAGGGAGGGAGCCAGGTTGTACGGGCTCGGGCTGGTGATCATCGACACCCTGACGGCGTTCACCCCGGCCGGGGTGGACGGCCACGAGGCGGTCGCTGTCCGCCGGATGATGAAGCCCCTGGCCCGGTTCGCCTCCGATTGCGGCGTGGGGGTGCTGGTGATCTGCCACGCCCGCAAGAGAAGCAGTCACGATTCGACCCACGGAGTCCAGGCGACCGTATTGGGAAGCGTGGATTACGTGGCTTCGTGCCGGTCGGCGCTGCTGGTGCAGAGGGACCCGAAGGCGGAAGAGGGGACAGCAGGCGTCATGACCCATGCCAAGTGCAATTTCGGGCCACTGGGGCCTACGCTCTCCTTCTTGATCGGCGCCGATGGCTGGAGATGGGGTGAGGAGCGGCGGGAGTCGGCCGAAGAGATCGAGCAGGCGCTTCTCGCCAGGAAAGACCACAGGAGGATCAGAGAGAGGGAGAAGCAGCGGGAGGCAAGGAGAGCTGCGAGGCGGACCCGCATGGAAGAGCGCATCCGGACCTACATCGAGCAGAACCCGGGGGAAGGGATTTCGACCCGCGAGCTGAGAGAGAACATCGAGATCAGATGCGACTCCATCGCCGGCGTCCTGAACGGGATGTTGGAGGAAGGGCGGCTCCTGCGGCGCAGGAAGGGCAAGCAGAAGGTGCTGTGGAGCCTCGCCGAAGACGGAAATCAACAGCGAACGCAGAGCGGAGAAAAGTCCCTCAAAACCGGTTCCCGTTTCCAAACCGGTTCCCAAGAGCCGGAAAGAAACGGGAACCGGTTGGTTTCAATGAATTCAAGGACTTGCCCTGTGGAAAACAACGGCCCGCGCGCGCGCACGGGGGGCGAGAAACGGGAACCGGTTTTGGGAACCGGTTTGCATCCCGAGGCTGAAGCGGAGCGGAACATGGGAAGCGGCAAGGATTCCCCGAAACCCAAGGGGAGATCTCCCTGACCGCTGCCGGTGGCATTCACTCCGTTCGGTTGATCCACCCGTTCCTGCAAGGAGGCGCAACGACTCATGAAGGCACTATTGTTTTCCCGACAAGTCGGTTGTTGGCTGGGGCTTGTGCTGTTCTTCCCAGTTGTGGCTTGGGCTCAGGGCACCAGTCCGTGGACTGATGCCGTGGGAGTCCTCGAAGCCGCCTTTACCGGCCCTATTGCCCGTGGCCTGTCGCTGATCGCCATTGTTGTCGGCGGACTGATGTTCGCCTTCGGCGAAGGAGGATCGAAGAAAGCGCTGGCCGGCATCGTGTTCGGTTTGGGAATGGCCATGGGTGCGGCCAACTTCCTGGCCTGGCTGTTCTAGGGGTTCCGATGGACGGCCAGAAAATCTGGCGGGGGCATGCAACGCTGAGCGCCCCCTTGAAAATGATGGGCGTCGAGCGGCGCTGGTTTCTTCTCTCCGCAACGGTCGCCCTGGCGCTTTGGAACGCCATCAACTCCCTGCTGATCGGGGGGGTGATCTTTGGCGTCCTCTACACCGCCGGCCTGCTGGCCTGGAGGAGAGACCCGGCCATGCTCTCGATCCTGAAGGTCTCGGCGAGTTTCCGCGCCCGCTACGACCCGGGCAAGTGGAGCAGCTCCCCCTGGGTTGTGAGAATCCGCGAATGAACCTGAGAGAAGAAATCAGAGAATACGAGGCGGCCGGCTCGCTGGCCGACGAGCTCCCCTGGTGGGGCTGGCTTCCCGATGGCGAGTGCCTGCTTGGCCGCAACGGCAACCTGATTGCCATCGGCCAGCTCTCACCCGCGCCGGTGGACGGCCGCGAGCCTGTTCACCTCGACCGCGTCATAGACCGCTGGCAACGCGCCCTGTCCAACCTGGACGACAGGATGCGGCTCTATTTCTACTTTCTCCGGCGGCCGCTCGTGATCCCAAAACCTGTCGCCGATGCCGGAGATGTTGTCCGGCTGTCCCAGCAGCGTCGAGGCGAGTTCCTGGCCGGCCGTGTTTCGGATGTTTCCGTATACGTCGCCTGGTGCTACGACCCGGGGCTTCAGGCGGCCGGCTCCGAGGTTAACGGCGGCCTGACCACCTGGCTGCGCCAATGGATCGCCCAACGCAAGAAGCCCAATGAGGTTGTCTATCTCCGCCGGGCCGTCGAAGCCGCGGCCGAGCAGTTCCGCCAGGCCGTATCCGCCAGCCGCGCCCTGGTTTCCGACATCACCCCCATTGAGCTGCTTGGACCCGAAGAAGGCTCGCGCTTGCTCTCCGAGCTGGTCAACCGCCCCGGGACACCCTGGCGCGGAGCCACAGGCGGCGGCTTGAATTGGCAGCTTGCCGTCTCGGAGCTGGAAGCCGAGCGCCGATTTCTTCGCCTCGACGGCGAGGCTGTCCTGGTCTACTCCATGCTGTCCCCGCCCGGGGAGGCCAGGGCCAACCTCCTGGCC
>JAPOZE010000554.1 GCA_026706225.1 Acidobacteriota bacterium | reverse complement strand
TGGTCTTCACCCATGACCGCCCCTGGGAGGGCGGTTATTCCGGATACAACACCCTCTTTCGCGACGGGGACCGCTACCGCATGTACTACCGGGCGGCCGCCTGGCCGGGCATCGGCAAGGAGCCGACCCTGTGGGTCTGCCTGGCCGAAAGCCGGGACGGCATCCGCTGGATGAGGCCGGAGCTGGGGCTGGTGGAGTTCCAGGGCTCCAAGAAGAACAACATCATCCTCTCGGGGGAGGTCTCCAACACCTTCGTTCCCTTCAAGGACGCCAACCCCGCCGCCAAGCCCGAAGAACGCTACAAGGCCCTGGCGGCCTTGAGCGATCCACGCGGACTCTACGCCTTCGCCTCCCCCGACGGGATCACTTGGCGGAAGATGAGCGATACGCCGGTGATCACCCGGGGCAAGTTCGATTCCCAGAACGTGGCCTTCTGGGACGGTGCGCGGCAGTGCTACCGGGCCTACTCCCGGGAAATACGCGGCCCCAACGACGAGATTCGCCCCGAGGGACCCCAGTTGGGTCTCGACCCCGCGGGGCCGGCCCGGGACGTGATGACCTGCACCTCCGAGGATTTCCTGCAGTGGAGCGAACCCCGCTGGCTCCGATACCCCGGGGCTCCCCGCGAACAGCTCTACCTCAACCAGGTCCGGCCCTATTTCCGGGCTCCCCATCTGCTGGTGGGGTTTCCGGGGCGGTTCATGGCCGGGCGCGAGATTGAAGAAGGGCTGCCGATTACCGAACATCCCTCCTACCGCTACGGTTCCATCTCGGAGACCCTGTTCATGAGCAGCCGGGACGGCCTCTCCTTCAAGCGCTGGGGCGAGGCCTTCATCCGCCCCGGCCCCCGCAGGGAGCGCTGGATCTACCCTGCTTCCTTTCCCGCCTACGGGTTGCTGGCGACCCCGGCGGAATCGGCCGACAAGCCGGACGAACTGTCGCTCTATGTCAATGAGGGCGGGTATTGGACCGCCAAAGGAAAGGCTTCGCGGCTGCGGCGCTACACCCTGCGGATGGACGGCTTCGTCTCGGCGCGGGCGGGGTTGAGCGGCGGCGAACTGCTGACCCGGCCGCTGGTCTTTCAAGGCCGGGAGCTGACCCTGAACTACGCCACTTCTGCCGCCGGCAGCCTGCAGGTGGAGATTCAGGATGCCGCCGGCCGGCCGGTTCCGGGCTTCAGCCTGGCGGATTCGCCGGAGGTTTTCGGGGATCGCATCGACGGTGCCGTGGCCTGGAAAGGCGGCGCCGACCTGGCCGCCCTGGCCGGGAAGCCCATCCGCCTGCGGGTGGTGCTGAAGGATGCCGACCTCTACGCCTTCAGGTTTGGCGGTTCCTGAGGTCGGTCAACTCCGCCAACGCCTTCGGACCAACTCCCCCGCATCATATCCGCGCCTGGTAGGTGTAGAGCCTGTGGTAGCGGCCCTGGCTGGCGATGAGCTGATCGTGGGTCCCCCGCTCCACGATCCTCCCGTTCTCGATGACCAGGATCTGGTCGGCCTTGCGAATGGTGCTCAAGCGGTGGGCGATGACCAGGGTGGTGCGCCCCCGGATCAGCTCGTTCAGGCTTTCCTGAATGAAGATCTCGCTCTCGGTGTCCAGGTTGGAAGTGGCTTCGTCCAGGATCAGGATTCTGGGATCGGCCAGCAGCGCCCGGGCGATGGCCACCCGCTGGCGCTGACCCCCCGAGAGCTTGACCCCACGCTCCCCGATCAGGGTGTCCAGTCCCTCCTCCAGCCGGTTCGCAAACTCCTTGACGTGGGCCGCCTTCACCGCGCGCAGCAGGTCGGCCTCGGAGGCCTTGGGCTGGCCGAACAGGATGTTCTCCCGGATGGTCCCCTCGTAGAGGAAGTCGTCCTGCAAGACCACGCCCAGCCGGGACCGATAGCTGTCCAGGGTCACCCGGGACAGGTCGATTCCATCCAGTTCCACCACGCCCTTGTCGGGAGTCAGGAAACTCGCGGCCAATCCGGCGATGGTGGTCTTGCCGGAACCCGAGCTGCCCACCAGGGCGGTGACCGACCCCGGAGGAGCCTCGAAGGAGATGTCGCTGAGGACCTCGGTGCCCTCCTGGTAGGAGAAGTGGACCCCTTTGAAGACCAGTCGCCCCCTCACGTCTTCCAGCCGACGGGTGCGAAGCGGGTTTTCGCTCTCCTTGGGGACGCTCATCAGCTCCTTGGTGCGGTCCAGGCCGGCGAAGGCCTCGGTGAATTGACTTCCGATATTTCCCATTTCGATCAGGGGTGCCACCAGGAACGCCAAGTAGGCAATGAAGGCCATCAGGTCTCCCCGGGTCATCTGGTCCTCGACCACCATCGAACCCCCCACCCACATGATGCTGACGGCCGGCAACCCGATCAGCAGGGTGCCGGCGCTGGTGACCAGGCTGGTGGCCGTGAGGGTCTTCCTGACGTTGTCGAAGATCCGCTCCACGCCCTTCTTGAAGACCGCGACCTCCGACCGCTCGGCGTTGAAGCCCTTGATCACCCGGATCCCTCCCAGCGATTCGGTCAGGCGGCCGGTGACGTCGGCATTGACCTTGGCCCGTTCCCGGAAAATCGGTCGCACGTACCCGAAGGCCTTCAGGGAAATCAGGCCGAACAGGACCAGCGGCACCACCACGTAAAGGGTGAGCTGGGGGCTGAGGTCCAGCAGCAGGAACAAGACCACCACCGAGGTCAGGATGCCGCCGAACATCTGGACCAGCCCGGTCCCGATCAGGTTGCGCACTCCCTCCACGTCCAGCATGATCCG
>JAPOZE010000117.1 GCA_026706225.1 Acidobacteriota bacterium | reverse complement strand
CTCGCCAGGTCCTGATCAACGTCAAGATCTACGAGATGGTCCTGGACGACGAGCTCTCCATGGGAGTCTCGGCCTTTCTGCAGGACCGCGGCAACCCGGTGGTCCCCGGCCCCGGGACCACCACCGCCAACTACGGAGGCGGCGGCGCCGTGGCTGCCGGTCTGAACCTGGCCACCCAGGCCCTGATGGGTAATACCCGGGAACTGGTGGCCTTCCTGAATGCCGCCGAGACCCGCAGGCGCTCCCGGGTGCTTTCGGCCCCGTCGGTCATCGCCTCCGACAACGTGGCCGCCAGAATCCAGGTGGGATCCCAAATCCCCATCCTGACCTCGCAGGGCGTGGTTCCCGGCGGAACCGGCGGTTCCAGCCTGTTCTCCAACACCATTCAGAACCGGAACACCGGGGTCATTCTCGACGTCACGCCCAGGATCAACGCCGGAGGCTGGGTGACCCTGGAGGTCGAGCAGGAAGTGAGCAGTCCGGGGCCTCCGCCGGTGGGCGGCATCCAGTCTCCCAGCATCAACATTCGGTCCGTCACCACCCAGGTGACGGTCAAGAACGCCCAGACCATCGCCATCGGGGGGATCATTTCCGAAACCAAGGGTCGATCCAGGAGCGGGGTTCCCTTCCTGGGCAGGATTCCGGGCCTGGGGCTGCTGTTCGGCAGCACCTCCAGGAAGACCTCCCGAACCGAGCTCATCGCGCTGATCACCCCTCATGTCATCGAAGACATCGAACAGGCTTCCGATCTCACCGACGCCCTGAAGTCCACCCTGAAAGGACTGAAGAAGGAGCTGAGAAAGGCCGAAAGCTGACCCGCCCTGCCGGTCTGTCCAGGAATGGTTCTCGCTCCACTATCACTCCCCCCTCGAGGCGAAAAAAACGACGTCATGAGATGAAGACCACCCGGGAGCGCGGGCGTCCCGCCCGCATGCACTCCCGCTACTTACCGCTCAGTTTCCCTGCGATGTGGCACCCTGCCACTCAATGGACCACCAACGCTACCGTCCCCGCCTAATCGTGTAAGGGATGTTTGCGGTCTGTACCGAAGCCGAGCCGAATGGCGACGGCTGATGCGGTGGGTTGGGGGGGTGGACGCCGGGCGGGTCAGGCTACTGCAAGAGTAATGACGACCACCCGGGAGCGCGGGCGTCCCGCCCGCATGCACTCCCGTTGCGTGCCGCTCAGTTTCCCTGCGATGGGGCACCCGACCGCCCCGCCGACGGGAACGGCATGGGCTCGGCCGGCCAACCGGCCAATACCGGTTCGGGTCACGTCGTGAGAATCTTGTAAAGCAGGCCAAGCATGGGAATGAACAGCAGGCTGAGGAGCGTCCAGATGAACTTGTTCAGGGCGTTCATCTCTGTCCGGAGCGCGGTGAATTGAGTCTGCATCTCCGCCCGAAGCTCGGTGATCTCAGTATGCACGTCGGACCGGAGCTCGGTGACCTGAGTTTGCACCTCGGACCGGAGTTCGGTGATCTGAGCGCCGATGGCGGTGATGACGTTCTGCCCGCTCAAGTTGCGCATCTCCTCGATGGCGGGATGGATCAGCTTGGGGTCCGCACCGCTGTCGATCAGGACCCGATGGATTGCGCTGGTTTCGGGTTTGGACGAGGTCGGCATCAACTTTCTCCCTTTCCGGATGGGGTGATTCCAGTCACCCAACCCGTGGAAACGATTCAATCCAAAGAGGGAGAAAGGTGCGGCCACGCCGGGGACGGCCAAGGCCGATCGGCACCGGCGAAACCATACTTTGAACAGTATACCCTGGCAACCTCGCTCGTGCCACCACCAATCCTTGCCCTGTTTCACCCTGCATGATCCGCGCGGCAGGGCACGGCAGGGCACGGGCATGGCTAATCGCCGAATTGCCTCGGGTCCGGAGGAAGAGCGTTCATGTAGTCCACCATGGCCTTCATGTCGGGGGGGGGGAAATCGTAGGGGGGCATGACGCTTTGGGGGTCGAATTTCTGGGGGTCGCGGAAGTGGTCCTCCAGCCATTGGGCCGTGCGGCGCTGACCCACTCCGTTGAGAGGGGGACCGCTCTCCTCGCCGCTTCCGTTGACGACATGGCAGGCGCCGCATTGGCTTTCCTGGTAGATCACAGCCGCTCGCATGGCATAGGCGGGCACGGCCTCCAGAGCGGCCGCGTTTGTCGGTGTCAGCTTCAACACGAAGGCGGCCAAGCCGTTCGATTCCTCGTCGGAAAGGGTCGTGGCCGGCATGGGACTGCCCGGCACCGCTTCGGATGGATTGCCGAAATGCCCCAAGAGCCATTCGGTGGGCTTTCGCTGGGAAACCGTCGCCAGCGTGGGTCCCATCTTGGGCTCCCCCTCGGCCAGGTTGTGGCAACCGGCGCATTTCTCCCGCTGGAAATAGGCTCGGCCGGCCAGCTCGACCGGGGTCAGGAGACGCCAGTCCGCGGCGGCCGCGTGCACCTCCTGAGCAGGCTCGGTCTGACCAGGGTGGGTCAGGACCGCCGCCACCGTCAGCGCCAGCCAACCGGCCAATACCATGCCCACCACGCCGAAGGCCAGCGTCCGCTGCTGGATGCGCTTGACCTTGGCGCGATCCAGAAAAGGAACGGCCAGCAAGGCAAGCACGGCCAAGGTGGGCAGGATCACCGCTCCAACCACTTCCCAACGGCCTTCGAAGAACTTGAGCATCTGAAAGAGGAAGAGAAAATACCACTCAGGACGTGGGACATAGGTGCTGTCACTGGGGTCCGCCAGGCGCTCCAGGGGCACGTCCACGG
>JAPOZE010000167.1 GCA_026706225.1 Acidobacteriota bacterium | reverse complement strand
GGTGGCCAACTGGTCACTAATCGGGATGGCTTCGGCTGCGGCCGCTGCCACAGGCTGGGAGGCTCCCGCCTCAAGAAACGCTTCGTAAACCTCTCTCACCATCACGCCCATGGGTTTTTCTCCGAGTCACTCCAGTCTATCCCTTGCCGGAGTCTCGGACTAGAAGGAAATTCACCCGATCCTCCGCTTTCGCCGCTTTCCAGGCGATCGGCTGTGCCGAGTGTCACCGGACCGTGATCGAGATTCACTCCCGCTACCTGCCACTGGCCCAGCCCGAGGTGCCCGAGGACCCGCTCGCCCATGTCTACCTATACATCGACTTGGTCGAGGTCGGGTTCGCGCCTTCCCCGAACGGAGGGGTCTGTACACCCCCAACTCAAAAGGCAACTTTGGATGGAAACCGTAGGGGGTCCCGCTCGCATGACACTCCCTGAGCGCGGACGACCGAGCCGCTGCCACTATTGCATAACAAAGGACCCGTGGAAGGTGATGGGTTGACCGCTCGCCCAGATCGGGTCGCCCCCCGATGCACGAACCACCACGTTGCAATCGCTCTGGATCTCCAGCCTCGCTCCCGGATTCCCGCCGGTGCGAGTCGACCACATCGGGCTGCCTCCCGCATCGTAGATGACGAAGTTGCCGTCGTGTTGCATTACGGCGAACCCTCCAGGGGCCACCGAACCGGAATTCCAATACGGCTCGCCGTCCGCATAGGCAATCAAGTCGCCGTCAATCTGAAGCTCGAGTCTACACGCGGCACGCTCTGCCCGGATGAACTGCCCGGCGTACAGCCGTTGGCCGCCAACAAGCCGATCCTGTCCGGCGCTGACCGTGGTCGGAATGTCGCTACCCACCGTGACCAGGAAGCTGTCGACCTCCACGGGCAACTCCTGAAACCCGGACAACCGCAACGAATACACACCGACTTGGTCCGCCGTAAACGGATCCCATTCGAGGTGAAACCGGCCGCTACGCGAAAGCTCGCCGCAATTCCGCTTTAGCACCGACCAGTTGATCTGATCGCCCACCCAATGCCCGCAAATCCGCGTCGTGCCCGCGCTGCCAAGCACCGACTCGTCTGTGATTTCCCCGTCAACAACGAGATCCGCGCCAACGAGAATACGTGTCGAGAGAGGCGAATCGAATCGTATGCCCGGAATCTCCGCCGCATCGATCGGCATGAAGGGCATGACATCTACCGGTATTGGCGGCTCGATTCCTAGCCCCGTTTTGGGCCGCACGTGGGTGTGCATCCGCATATGGCCATCCGTAGCCTCAAAAAACGAGGCAACGTCTCCAAACCCAGGCAGGGCCGCCACTCGTGCTGCCATGAAGTTGTATACATTCATCATCTCCTTGGACAACAGGCGATCCCGCGTCACCACAACTACAGCCATGCGCCAAGAGTCGCCCTCCACGGGGCCGCTGCGGATCCCATGTCTCGCGATGAAATCGTTGATCGAAACCGGAGGAAGAGGAGTCAAAAAACTGGTCGGGGTGGTATCGCCCGGGAGCATTCTAGTTTCGGTTTTAAATACAATGATCTCCGGGACATCTTCCGGCCCGATATACCCCATCTTGTAGAGTGTCACCGGGCTCTTGAGATACGGGACAAAATCCCGGCGGTGGACGGGCTCCGAGTGGACATCGTCGCCGGAGAGAACAAGCCGAACGCCATACTGCCGGCCGGTCGCGGGAATGCTGTTTTCCGGTCCGTGAATGCCGTCAACGTTCTCGACACCGGCAACGCCCTTCCAATCCCAATACTCCCACCACTGGTGGGCCGTCTCATGGATAACGATGTAATTCCACACACCAGCAGGATACATGTGCATGGAACGAAGTCGTCCGAGACTACCAAAGTCCCCTGAATGGTCAACGATTTCCATTCCTATGCCGTGAATCTGATTCTGTACCGTCCAATGGTACGCTGGACTAGAGTTGGCTCCCATCGCGTGAGGTATCACACCCAAGGTGTCGTAGTCGTCACCAAAGTACATGTAAAAGCGTCGTGCGATCTCCCGAAGGTCATAATTGCCGGACACTGCATCATCCGCGTAGGTTGGGACCACGAGATTGACAACGTGGCTGGAGTACTGCGCCTCGGCGTTGATACGCCTTACGGAGGATGGCGGTAGATTCAATGGCACCCTTGGAATGTCAACGTGAGCGCTTTCGTACCACTGTGGCGTGTATTCAGGACTGAGCGCCAAGTGGCCGAGCGGTATCGACCCGTGATAATGCACGTACTGCTTTTCTCTAGTAACGCCGTCCGGTGCCCAGTCAACGACATCGTGGACGACTTTCAGCTCATCGAATGTGGCTTCAAAGATACTGGTCAGGTGCCCACCGTCGGAGTGCGTGGCTGTTCTCGTCCATCTTTCCGGTGTGTCGTACCCAAGCGTGTGTTCCACTGGG
The DNA here is from genome assembly GCA_026706225.1 of Acidobacteriota bacterium. The sequence goes on along the minus strand of JAPOZE010000167.1, from coordinate 23,062 downwards.
TGAAACCAGACCTCGGGAATATCACCGGGGAGTACGAACTCGAACGATATGGACCCGCGATGGGCACTGGTGATCACGGGCGGATCGGATGTCTTCCAGAGAACCCGGAGCGGCTCCTGTGCATTGGCGGGCGTTGTAGTCGGGACTGTTGCTGTGAGCAAAGCGCAGCAGAAGGCCCACTGGGCACCGATGGGGTGCCAATGGCGCTGACCACGTTTCTCATGGATCCTCATCGTCACTTATTTGCTCACTTCGTTCTCGCTCTTGTACTTGCCTCGGGTCCCGGCGACCGTCATATCGCCCACGGCGCGGTATTTTCCGGACGGGGCTGAAGCGAGGTCGTAGCCACAGAGCTGGCCGGTTTTCTTCGTTCCAGACACGTCCTGCCATCCAGACCCCGTGTTGCTTTGCCATGCGGTCTGATGGAGACTGTATGTTTGGCCGTTGATGGTCGCGTTGGAGAAGGAGACGCACCGCCCGGGACCAGCAATGTTCGTAAAGTTCCCGAACTTCAGCGTCACTGTCCCATCATTTGCGATCGTGAACCCCTTCAACGTCTTATAGTCGTCGGAGTCATCCGGCGGCGGATCGGTGCCCGCACGGCCGGTTCTGCCCTCCCCGATCTCAGACCACTCTCCGGGTGTTCCACCAGTACACCGGGATGAGTTCCGGTGGCGGTATCGCGCTTCGTAGACCGTATCGGGGTTGAGGCCTGTGGCTTTTATGGTGACCGTGCCGGTTGCCGCTGCATTGTTTCTGTTTGTGACCGTTGTGCATCCTTGCACCCAATCGCCACGGGGGCTCTTCGTGCGGACTTGAACGTCGTACGCTTTCGTTTCGCGTGCCCTGAAGTCATCCTCGAATCGGATCTCCAGTTGCTCCGGCTCACCCTCTACAGGACGAACCGTCGGTGCCGCAGGTCGAGATGTTGGCGGGGGCTGTGGTGGATCTGTCGGGCCACATCCACCGAACGGATTGGGTGCCGGACAGTCATCGGCGGCGGCAAGTTCGACCACAGGGACCGCTGACAACGAACCCGTGTTCTTGCCGAAACGTAGGCCCAACGGAGCGAACCGGGAGCCGTCTGAGGATTGCAGGAACAGAAGACCTCGAAAGTCACTCACGGGACTCGTGTCAGCTCCACCGTCCTCGAACCACTCCCGTATGGTCTTGGCCCGCTGGTTGAAGTTCCCCACGCGCACGACCTCCCCATCCAGGGGATCGTTCCCGTCCTCGTCCCGGATTCGGAGTTCGACCCCGGTCGAATCATCCGGCTTGAAGATCGCCAGTCCGGTGCCGATGGCGCTTGACTCTTCCACGAAGAGCGCGAATCGTGTGCCGAATTCTGCCGGTTCCACCCCCACCTCAATTCCCGTCTGGTTGTGCCTGTAGGTCAGGAGGCCACTAACCGATGGCGCGTCGGCCTCGACCGTGATCCAGCCCCGTCGGATGGAGCCGGTTCCCCGACTTCTTAGGACCTGGGAGCCCAAGGATGGAATTGAGATACTGGATCTCGCGAATAGGCCACTGACCCTTTGTCCGTTCTGATTGTAAACGGCAACAGTGATCCGGGCGGCTGTGGTGGCGTCGGTGTTGAACAGCACCAACTGCACCGACCAGCCGCCGCCGTCCACGTAATCGGGAAAGTAGAACGTGGCGTCGTCGCTGGTCTGCGCCTGCAAGCGTCCTTGCAGCGAAACTGACGGTGACCGCTCCGCGTGGACGATGGCTAAAGCGAGAAGTAGCGTGATTACCGTACCCAGGACAAACAATTCAGACTTTATTTTCCCCTTCCCTGGTCCTTAAAATTCCAGTCCAAATCCAGATTCAAACTTTCCAACTTTCCCCCCCCCCCCCCCAAAAAAAGGAAGGCCTCCAAATTCTCCGGAGTTGTCGAGGTGACCTCCCTCCGTGGCTCCTTTTTTGAGTGCCCACGGCGCCTCGAAACTGACGAGGCCGAGTGTCATTGCTGGTTGAGGATCGGTCCTCTGACGGGTTTTCGGGTGCTGGGTGATTCATCGGCACGAGGGTATACTGGGATCGGTGTTGGAGATTGGTTTCTCCGGTGTGTCTGTGCAGAGAGAAGGGGTGCTGATGGTTCAGTTCTTCAAAGGAAGGCTCCCATGACTACTTACACTCTCGATACTCACGCCACGATCAAGCAGCTTGAAAATGCCGGGATGGAATCTCGGCAGGCTGAGGCGGTCGTGGCTGCGATCAGTCGCTCGGATGCTGATCTGGCAACCAAGCAGGACCTTGCCATTCTCAAAGCTGACATCTGGCGCATCGGCATTTCCATCGCTGGTGGTGCTGTTCTGATCAACAAGTTCCTAGACTGGGTGACTCAGTAGCATCCCGCTTCCGGGTAAATATGGGGTCTCTGTGCCATGCCGAGATGTGGCGCTGTTGATCTGGGGCGACCGGATCCTCGGCGGATCGCTTAGCGAAACGTCTCCCGCGCCATACTCAAAGTAACGGTAATTGAGGATGCGTAGCGGTAGACTCGATGTGGTCAGATCTCCCGCTCCAGTTCCACTAAACGAGCTTCGATCAAGCCCCGGATCTCAGAGACCATTTTCCGTCCAGTGGCGCTGCAGGCCGTTTTGAACCGACGGTGGGTGGAGGCGGGAAGATCGATGCTGAGCCGTTTTTTCGGCTCTGCTCGGATCTCGACCGGAGTTGGGAACCCCGCCGCCGCGTGCCCGGGTCCGGACCTTTCAAACGCCTCGATGGACCGATCGGTCAGGAGTTGGGGTCTAGGCACGTTCTGAAACGATTTCTTGCTCATGGTTCAGGATCTCCTGTGTGAGATTCGTGATTTCCTCGGCAGCGGGGCTCTCCGGAGCCCACTCGAAAATGGTCTGGCCCATGGTCAGGCTTTCAGCGTAGGCGACTCGTTGGGAGATTTCGCTGTTCAGGATGGGGATACTCAAACCGACGGCCATGGTGCGGATCTCGCGGCCGATGATGGTGTTGGCTATTTTGCGGGAAATCACAAAACCACATTTGAGGGTTTTTAAATCCTGGGCTTGCTGGACCTGGCGGACCGTCAGATCGCTGGCCCAGGTGGAGAGGCCGCTGGGCTCGATGGGCATGAGCACAAGATCGGACGCGATGATGCAGGAGCGGGCGATGGATTCGGCATGAGGCGGGCCGTCGATCACAGTATAGGCATGATCCGCCGCGAGGCGCATGGCGTCTCGCGCCATGTTCTCGCGAGCGAGGGAGATCACCTTGAAATCTGTATCCTCCCGCAAACTGGCCCAAGTGGAAGCGGACCCTTGTTTATCAGCGTCGATCAAGAGGACGTTGGGCGCGATTCCCGCCAGCTCGGCGGCGACATTCACTGCGAGTGTGGTTTTCCCCACGCCGCCCTTCTGGTTGAGAAAAGAGATAATCACATTTCCACATTATAGGAAATGTGGAAATGTGTCAAAGTGGCGAAGCAACAATGGGGAGCACAGTAGGATCGGTCTGGAGATGCTATCCTTGTCCTTAGGAGAAACCGATGTCGCATGAACTTGCCCTGTGGCTTCCCCCCGCCGTCATCATCGCTCTCATGCTCTACCTGCACCGCCTCACGCGCCAGGACGTGGCACAACTACGCGACGACGTGCGCCAAGACGTGAAACGGCTGGGCTCCCGGATGGATCGGATGGAGACTCGGCTCCGCGAGGACTTGGAGCGCCTGGATGGGCGCGTGGCCCGACTTGAGCACGGCCAGGCCAAGCTCGAAGGTCTGCTGGAAGGCCTACGCGAAGCGATCACCCGCCGAAACGTCGCCTGAGGTCCTCTCAGGCAGAATTGTTGCGAACTCCCAAAAAATTCGAGGAGGAGAAGATGCCTAACGTCATCGTGGTTCCGGAAACCGAAGATTTCCAACACGATGTGTCTCCCCATCCACCCCGGCCGAGCCGCCGTTGCGACGGACCTCCTGCCAGGCCACACGGAGCACGTCCGCCCGCCACACCTTGTCCGACAGCGAGTAGAACCGGAAGCCCGGAGCCTCCTTCGCTTTCGCATGGAGCGTCTTCTGGAGTCTCCGAACTTTCACTGAAGCTGCTAGGTTCTCACCAGTCTTCACGTCCTTTCCCCCGTCCAACGCGGCTCTCGAACCAAGGCCCCTTCCCTCCACCGGCGTTACCCGGCTTCTCCGGTACTACGGGCCTCTCCGCCACCCCGACGGCCCAGGCTGGCCCTCACGGGTTCCCGGTTGACGCGTGCCACGCCACCGGCGGGGCTTCCCGTGTTGCTACCCTCTCCCTCTTGCCCACATGCCACCGCCATTACCCCGGCGGAACCGGCCGGTGCTCGCGTCGCTCGCTTCCCGACCGCTGCCAGCCTTCCCCGTTTCTCAGGCGGGTCGGCTTCCGCATTACCCGTTTCGAGGCCTGCTCAGCGTTCACACGTTGCGGCCTGCGGACTCGCTGAGTCGCCTAACGCGACCCTTTGACATCGGAGAGCTTCAGTCCATATCGTTGCCTCCATGAACCGCTCCGACTGCTACCGGCTGGAGCGACAGTTGCCGGGCGGGTTTCGCACCCGCTGGGAGAAAGCGCCTTTCCACGGCGCACTGAGAGATGCGGGCTAGCCGTCCTCGTGCGAAGCTCTCTGACGGCGGGAAGCGGGCGTAATCGGCTCCTCCGGCCGATTTGAGGGGATTTCCCGGAATTTCCGAAAATTCGAGGCCTGTAGACAGCCTATGCTGGCCTGCAAGGCCGGCATGAAGGGCAAAGCATAGGGGATCTGGCGACGTCCAGGCTCCGCCAGGGGAGCGAGCGGGACGGCGGGATTCTTCTTGCCACCGGACCCCTGGATCCCGACTGGCTCGGATTACAGTCAGAAATGGATGCGTTCGACGATGCTCCGGTTGATCCTTCACCGCCGCCGGTCGTAGAGCTGGGTAGTGGACGGGTGGGAGTGCCCGACCAGGTGCGGGACCTCTTCGACGGGGATGTTTTGCGAAAGCAAGGCGGTCACGACCATGACGCGGAAGGAATGAGGCGTCAGGTTGGTGGGCCACCCGGCGACCTGCATGTACTCCTCGATCCACTCGTCCAGGCCGACCCGGATGGGAATCTCTCGAAGGCTAGGATCACTTTTCTCTGGGTGTCTGCCCCTCATGGGAAACTGGCACTGTGAACCCTTCCCACAAGCGAAAATCCGAGTACCGAAAGATGAAGGCCGCCTTCGAGTGGAACGACTGGCCGGTGCCCACGCCTCAGTCCTTCCATCACTGGACTCTCGCCCGCCAAGTCGATTGTCTGGTCACCGTCCGCGAGATGGAACCGGACCTCGGGTTCATGGCGCGGCTGATGGCGTTGTGCTCGCTTCCTCGCACCAACCCAGGTCGGAGGCTTCAGTACAAGCGAGTCAATGGCCCGTATACACTCGGCATGACGGCAGGGATCGACAACCGGCTCCCCTACGGCAACTTACCTCGTCTCTTGTTGGCATGGGTCTGCACGGAGGCCGTGCGAACCCGCAGCCGGACCCTCGTACTTGGTCGCTCGCTCTCCGAGTTCATGCGTAAGGTCGGCGTCTACGACGGCGGAGGCGCGATGCGACGGCGGTTGCGGAACCAAATGGAGCGCCTGTTTGGCTGTCAGATTGAATTGATCGAGGAGCGGAGGGATGTGAAGCGATTTATCGCTTCGCGCGTAGCGGACCGGGGAGAGTTCTGGTGGGACGTGAAGCGTCCCCATGACCCCATGCTATGGGATAGCAAGATTGAGCTTGGGGAAAAGCTCTTCCAGGAAATCATCCTCCGGCCGGTCCCATTGGACATGAACATCCTGAGGGCGATCAAGCGTTCCTCCCTGGGCCTGGACTTGTATATGTGGCTCACTTACCGGACGTTCACCTTGAAAAAGGTAACGACAATCTCCTGGCGTGACCTCTACCGCCAGTTCGGCGCGCACCCCTCGAAGGCAGGCGACAAGTTCACCGTCCGCAACTTCCGCGCGAAATGCCTCCGCGAGTTGAAGAAGATCAAAGAGGCTTGGCCTGAGTTGCAGTACGGAACGGCACGCGGGGTGCTCATCCTCAAGCCGTCGAGGCCGAAGATCCCGGCGGCAGGCTAGCCATCGGACACCCGTTTTCCACATTGAGGAGGGGGTTTTCCACGGACAAACGGGATCACTCCTCTACGGACAAACGGGATCACTCCTCACGAAATCATACGGACAAACGGGATCACTTCATCTTCAGGTAGTTAAGAACATCTAGTTAGTTACAGGTAGTAGGAGCGGCGAGCCTGTTCAAAACCTCAAGAGGGGAGAAATCTGGACCTCACCCGCCACAGCGCGGTCCCACCCGAGACATCCAGAGATCGCCTGCAAGGGAAGGGAGCAGGCTTCCAATATCCTAGGCTGCCTGTGGGCGAGCGGCTTTCAAAGAGTGCCCGGGGTGGGAGTCGAACCCACACGGAGGGAGAACCTCCATAGGATTTTAAGTCCCGCGCGTCTGCCGGTTTCGCCACCCGGGCTCTCTGATCCAGCCCTCCACCGGGGACGGCCGGTCCGGTCGTATCCAGGAAGCGCGCCCGGAAGCCACCATCGCCGGATCTCCACGGCCGACGAATCCATCTCCAGCCGCCAGGGAAGATCCCGACAAGGGTTTTCTCCGGGGTGTATTCTCAATCCACGAGATCCTGGTTCCGGACCCGCGCTCCCGGAAGAGGTGCGATTCTCATGTTCTGGCGCCGCCGAGTCCCACCCCCCGAACCCCGCCCGGTCCTGGAGTCCTCCGTCCTGCGGGTCCTCGACCAGCTCCGGAACCGCCGGTCCCCCTGGCAACAACACCAGCCCTCCGAGTACCGAATCTGGCCCGAGCGCTTCCCTTCCCACCAGTCCTACGCCGGGGTCCAGGGACTGCATCTTCTCTGCTGGGCCGTCGAGCGGGGATACTCGGACCCCCGCTGGGGCACCCGGGACCGGATCAAAGCCGCCGGGGGCCGGATCCCCAAGAACCGGACGGGCATCCTCAGCCTCCCGGCCCAGAATCTTGATTCCCCTTCGCCGGAGAGCCCCCCGGCGGAGGATGGCTCCGAAGAGGGCTCGGCCGCTCTTTTCAACGTCGAGCAGGCCGGGGGCCTGTTCCTCCCGCTACGCGACGACCGGACCTCGCCTTCCTGGGCGGTCTACGATCGGGTCGAGCGCCTCCTGGCGGCCAGCGGCGTGGACCGCCGCCACGAACCCGGCGACCAAGCCTGCTACCACCTGGGAAAGGACCGGATCGTCCTGCCGCCGCAGGACCGGTTCCCCGGCGCACAGCGCCATGGGGAGTTCTACACCGACCGCTGGATCCAGCTCCTGGAGTCCGATCCTCGGGAACTGGTCGGGGCTGCTGCCGACGCTTGGCGCATGAGCGAGGCCCTGCTCGCCGCCGGCCGCGAGCTCAAGGAGCGGACCGACGAGCCATCCTCCGTCCGTCCCGGCGTCCTGGAGGCGCCGAGAATCCGGATCCGCCAAGTTGCCCCGATGCTGCTCTCCCCTCCGCGCCCCGCTCTGGGACCGCCCCGTCCGGCGCCGGGCGCCGACGTGCTGGAGCGCTTCGGCTGGCACGGTCCCGTGGCCGAGTGGATCGCCCTGGTCTGCCGCCACGGCGGCTGGTTCACCCGCGCCCAGTTCTGCGCCCATTTCCGCTGCCGGCGTACCCGCGCCCTGCGCTTCGTCCGCCGGCTGCTCTCGCTCGATTACGTCCTCGATCACCCACATCAGCGGTGGCTTCCCACCGGGCGGGAGAAGGTCTGGGCGCTGCAGGCGCTGGGCCTTTCCCGGCGGCTGTTCCCGTGCCGCCACTATGCCGGCCACGCCCAGGGACGGAGCCGCTACTTCCCCCGCAAGCTCCCCCTGGCCCTGGAGGAGGACCGGGCGACCTTCGTCTACGTCGATCCCGGCCGGGACACCGACTCGGAGCTGCTCTCGTGGGGGGTGGAGCACGCCCGGCTCTGGGCCGCGCTACGCGCACAAGACCACCCGGTGCACGTGGTCGCGGTGGCCCGCGACGACCTCCGGCAGGAGCGGGCCGAAAAGGTCCTGCGGCGCTGGTCCCGCCCGGGGCCCGAGGCCGAGTTCCGGCCCCTGTCCCCGGAGGAGGAGCAGGTCATCCGCCGCATCGAGCAGGCCGTCCGGACCAACGACCAGGAGTGCCTCGCCCACTACGGCGGCTTTGTGAACGCCATGGACCACCGCCAAGCGTTGCTGGAGCGGGCCACCGCCCCCATCCCCAAAAACCGCATCCGCATCGACCGGGGCCGGACCTGGCTCTCGGTCTGGATTCCTGCGGAACCGGAGGGAGGGGTGTGGAGCGCCTGAGGGGACGCGCCCGGTCCCGGGTGGACGTTGTGGATCCACGGGCTGCAAAGAGCACGGAAAGTCCCATTGACGGTAATGTGTCGGACCGCTCCCGGGCCGTGTTCCACTTCCGGGGTCATAGAGGCGGCGAAGTCCCAGAATGCCACACGCACATCGGGGGGTGTGTTCCACTTTTTGGGCTTCGAGTGTAACAGGGTCATACCCGCCATCCTGTTGATCCCTTGAGAGTTCCCCTCTTCCTCCCCGAGGTCCCGTGAAGTCTCGGGGGTCAGAGTGGGAGAAGTGAGCGACCCCCCTTTTTTAGGGCCTGGTACGTCACCCTCCCTCCGGGAGTGTTCCACGCCGTTTCCCATCGTCGTGAAGTCCCAGGGGGTCGCTCACTTCTCCATTACCATTGCACTGATCCCTGCGGGAAGGCGTCGGCGAAGGCCGCGAGAAAGGGGAACTTCAGTCCAGCGTGACAGAATGGACCGCATGGGAAAGCGCAACGGCAACTTGCAACGGTCGGCAAAGCAAGCGGCCGAGGTGCTTCGCCGCCGGCGCACCTGGTGCTGTCCGCACTGCGGCTATCAGGGCCACCGAACTCCCTGTCCCCGGTGCGCCAACCCGTGCGAACCTTACCCGCCCAGGAGAACAAAACCCTGAGCTTCGAACGGACCTGCGCCAGCTGCCGAGACCTGCGGGCAACACGCGGTCCTGAGGAAGGGGATGTCGGGAGCCGGCGGCGCTGGCAAGGGTTTCGGTGTCGATGTCCCCACTGCGGGGAATCCTCGGCTCCCGCGCGCCAACCCTAACTCTTTGAGGTGACTCCCCCGGGATCATCCGTCCCATGACCCGTGCGGACGATCAGCGGTTCCGAGGGTTCGCTCGCCGCGATGCTCTCGTCAGCGACCTGGACGCGCCCTCGGAGCTGGCAGCCTTCTTTTAGGCTGACCCGGATCGTGGTGAGATCCCCGTGGACCACGCCGGAGGAACCCAGAAAGACTGCTTCTTCTCCCTGAAGGTTGCCGTCGACGCGGCCCTCGATCCGAATCACCCGGGCCCGGATGTCGCTCTGGACCCGGCCTTCCCGGCCCACCGTGAAGGTGTGCCCGGAAATCGACACCGAGCCTTCGAGCTGGCCGTTGACCGTCAGGTCCTGAGTGCCGCTCACATCCCCCTTGAAGACGAGGGATTTCCCGATCAGGGATTGTTCGACAGGTCGATCGACCGGATCCGTTCCGGCTGAGCCTGAAGCGATGGGGACGGTGGGAGAGATCGGGGAGGTCGGGGCCTTTTTCTTTCTCCACATGGCAGGTTCCGGACGGAGGCCTACGATTCCGAATCACTGTAACATTCGGGCTCCAGCGACGACGGGGCTCCGATCTGCGGCGGCTCCATGGAAAACTACGCCTGGAAGTTCGATCAGAAGAGTTCGGTTCGGGCGCTCTCCGCTTCTCCGGCATCGATCTCGGTCGCTTCAACGCCTGCGATCTGGTCTGCGAGCACCTGACCGTAGGTCGGGTAGCAGGAGCGTTCCACTTGGGCCTCCGGGTCCCAGAGCCGGGCCCGAATCAACGCCTTGGCGCAGTGGAGGAACGCTTCCTCGACCTTTACCTTGAGGACGGAGAGGGGACGCTTGCCCTCGACGACCAGCAGCTTCAGCAGTGCCGCGTCGGTGGAGATCTCCGCCCGCCCATTGATCCGAAGCGTTTCGGTCAAGCCCGGCACGAAGAACACCAAGCCCACATGGGGACATTCCACCAAGTTCATCAGTGTGTCCACCTGACGGTTCCCCGGCCGGTCCGGCAGCAGCAGCGTTTTGTCGTCCAGGATATAGGCTAGGGACCCTGGCGGATCACCCCGTGGAGAGGCGTCCGCTCGCCCGTCGGCTCGGGCGGAAGCGATGACGTAGAAGGAGGACAGGGCGATGAAATTGCGGCAGTGCACGTCCAGCTGGTCCAGGATCTTGAGCCCCGCTCGTGGGCCCGGAGGACGATAGACCGACCGCAACGCCTCAAGCGTGTCAATGGCCATTTCCACCTTCCCTGCTGTATTGCCGAGCGGACATTCCGTCATGGTATCTCGTTCTGGACTACCTGCGCCAGACGGGTGAGATTCTGCGATTCCGCCGGCGAAAACACCCTTTCTTGTCCCCCTCGTGGTCAACTCTTTCGGGAGGCGGGATCGATGGGAAGATCTTCCAGGTCCTTTTGGTAGACTGCCGGACGATGTGGTCCCCACCGCCCCGAGATGGCCGCCACAGCCCAAGCGAGAGGGACCCCTTCGGCAATCCACGCCCATCTCCGATGCGGACGGTGGGGCCGCTCTTTCTCCCCTGGGTGCAGGAGGCGATTCGGGACGAGGAGGTGGCGGTGATCTTTCTCAAGGAGTTCTGGCCCCGGATCGTGGGCGAGGGGCTGGCGACGTCGACGACTCCGCTGCGCCTGCGAAAGCACACCCTGGAGATCGGCGTGTCCGGCCGCGAATGGGAGCGGGTGCTGCGCGGGATGGCCCGTCCCTTGATGAGCAAGGTCAACGGGTTCTGGAACCGGTCCCTGGTGCGGCGGCTGGACTTCCAGGTGGTCCAGCCGTGGCCAGGCGATGATGCCGGTTGAGCGGTCTGGGAAAAAGGCAGCGGTTGGACTTTGGACCGTCCAACCGCTCAACGCCAGCTCGTGTGAAGCAATGTCCCTTCCAATGGAGCGCACGCACGCTCTTTGCCGGGAGAGATTCCAGTCTCGACCTATTGCCGAGCTCCTCAATCAGTAGCGAAGGTTTCCTCGAAAATCAGGGATCTTCCCCGCCACCGCGAGAGTTCCCCATTCATCCAGTCGGCCACGGTGCATTTCCCAAAACTTCGAGCAGAGCTCGAAATACTCAATCACGATTTCTCGTTCGCCGATCTCCAGGAGCGCTTTGGCGAGCAGCATATTCGGACCGAATGAATTGAGTTGGGGCGAGCCTGGTGACTTGCCGGCGGCAATCAGGCGCGATTTGGCTTCCTCGATGTTGCCCTCGCGCAAGGCGATTCGACCCAGTACGAGGTTGCCGTGGTGGACTCGGTTTCCGTAGTTCCAACCCGCTTCGGTGTTTTGCAGCATGAGCTCCGCATAATGGCGAGCCTTGTCCAGCCGATCCGCAGCGAATGCCGCTTTCGCGAGGTCTACCAGAAGTGAGTCTCGCCCCGATTCACCTGACAGTTCATAGGCTTTTTCCAGTTGTTCCAACTCCTTTTCGGAGAGCTCCTGGTCGATCGCTCCAGATCCTCGATCGGCTGCTAGGCCGAAAGCGTGCCCCAGTTTCTTCGGCCATTTCGGATTGGACGGATCGAGAGATTGGGCTCGTCGAAGCAATTTGATCGAGGTCCTGCGGTCAGCGATCAGGAAGAAACGTGCAGCGTTCCCCAGCCGCGTCGCGTTTTCAGGTTCACCTTCGAGTTGATCCATCCAGGCCTTCTTGGCCTGCGAATAACCCTCCCGATCAAGAATGCGATCAATTCCTGCCTCAGGATGTCCCAGGACTTCGGAGTCCGCCGCGTTTCGGATGAGCCACAGGACATGCCGACGTTTTGCGGCCTTGGCTGAATCGTCGAGCAACGCCCGAGAGCCCCCGTAATATCCGAGAAGCTGCGTCCGTGAGGTCACGTCATTCGGATTGCTCACCAGTTTTTCTTCGAGCGATTCAACCTGTTCCGAAGTGAGTTCACGCCCGGTCCTTAGGTCGTCGTAGACACTCTTCTCGCTGGATGGACCCTCCGGATTCCCTTTAGGCGGTTCAGCGGATTGAGCGCCGAGGCCCACCGAACAGAGAACAATGGCCAGCAGTGTGAGCCTGGACATCATCTGGGAACGCCAAGAAATATCCTTTCGCATGATCGCTCCTTTCCTGAAATCAGTCTCGGGGATTTCCCCGTCTAATGGATGAAACGTTTGAAATCGCGATTGGCCACAGCTTTTTTCGGAGGGAACGTCGGTATGTTCTTCTCGCTACAATGAGACCTGCCGAGCGGGTTTCTCCGGTTCGTAGCAGCGGATCCGGAGTTCTGCACCTTCCACGGCTTTGCCCTCAGCATCAACGATCCAGACTTGCACGTCCTCGCCCAAAGGCACGGTAAAGCTCACAGTGATCCTGGCAGCAATCACCCGCTCAGCGGGAGGCGACTCCATGGAGTCGCCTGTGAATCGGAACCGGCCATCTTCTTCCGCCTCATAAGTAGCGACGATCAAGTAGGACTCCTCTTGGATCGCCGTGATTTTTCCGGGAGGTGAGGACCCGTTCACGTTCTGAGGCGTACCCACGATCTCCCCCGGGGCCGCAGTGGCGGCGACAAGCAGAGCAATCAGGGCCAGGAAGACCGCGATGGTGAGAGAAACGCTGATGCTTTGCATGGGTTGGCCCCCTTGTCTTTACTTCGGTGCTCATTGCCCGCGTCCCAATCGAGAAACCTTGGGATTTGCTCTCTCTACTCAGTACAACAATTGAAATCGCGATCGGTCACACATTTTTTGCGCCGGGAGGAGAGTCAACCTGGAGAAATGGGGCTCCGAGGTGGTTTCAGAGGGCCTCTGAGTGAAGGTTACCCCTTCGCTCTGAGGCCTTTGGACGGAGCCGATTGGATGCGGGAATCGAGGCGCTGCTGAAGCAGCTTGACGGCGCGGTTCAATCGGGAGGAGACATTCGAACGAGAAACATGGAGGAGATCGGCCGTCTGCCGGGTGGAGAGCCCTTCGACCAGACGCAACTCGATCACTTGCCGGTAGGTGTCCGGCAGCAGCGAGATCATTTCCCTCAGCAGCGTCAGCATCTGCCTTTCTTGCGCCAAGTCTTCCGGAGTTCGGCCAGGTGCCTGGACCTCGAAGAGAGGCACTTCTTTCCGGCGTTGGCGCTGATGACGAACGTTCTTGGCCGTGTTGGCCACGATCTTCCCCACCCAGGGGCAGGCCTTGGGACCGTCGAAGTAGGCTTGGTTGATCGATTGCAGGACCTTGAGCCAGCTGGCCTGAAGCGCGTCCTCGGCCAGACTGTCCTCTCCGGCAATGCGCCGAGCCAGAGGGAAGAACCTCTGGGAACAGCAGACGATCCATCCCTCCATGTCGCTTTCCAGGAGGGCACAGTTGGTGACTTCTGGCTTGAGTTCCGGGTTGGGCAGGACGCGCAGACTCTTAGCCATCGCGTGTCCATCTATTCTATCTCAGAGGGGCCTCTCCCGGTGGCAGGCTGGAACTATTCGGGCAGCGCTGGGAAGGGATCCGGTCCCTTCGCCCGTTGCGGCCGGATCCGGACGTCAGACGGAGATGCGCTCGACGAGGTTGCGGGTGACGCGTCTGCGGCGTCGGTCGTAGATCTGGGTGGTGCGGGGCTGGGCGTGCCCGGCCAGGTACTGGACGTCCTCGAGCGGAACGTTCTGGGAGAGCAGGTCCGTGACCACCAGGACCCGGAAGGAATGGGGCGAGAGGATCTTCGGCAGTCCGGCTTCGGCCAGCCGGCGCTTGAGCATGTCCTCTACGGCGCGGGGCGAGAGCGGTCGCTCGGTCAGCGGGCTGAATCGGCGCTCTCCTGCCCGAAACAGCGGCGAGGCCTTGGGGGCCTCGGTGAGCCCGGCTCTTTCGATGTAGGCCGCGATCCATTCGTCCAGGTCGATCCGCACCGGGATCTCCCGGACCTTGCCCCCTTTTTCCGCAAACTGCAGCGACCGGTAGTTGCCGTTATCCCGCAGGTCCTGGAACCGGAGCCGGCTGACGGCCCCGACGCGGGCCCCCGTGTAGATCAGGGTCCCGAGCACCGCCCGGTCCCGCAGCCCGAATACATGGTTCGTCTGGATAGAGGCGAGCAGTTGGCGCGCCTGGTCGACACTCGCCTCGGGGGTCCGGCCCTCCCCGGCCGGGTACCGGATCCTGCGGACCGACTGGAAGGGATTGATGATCACCGCATGGCGGGCGACGAGCGCGTCGAAGAAATGGCGCAGTCCCGCCAGGGCCTGGTTCTTGCTGGGAGCGCCGCCCGGCAACTGGTCGATGAAGCGACCGGCCAGGCCTGGACTCACCTGGCGGAGTTCGAGTGCCTGGTCCTCGCACCAGGTGAGGAACCGACTCACATGGCGAGCGTACGCTCTCCGGGTATGCGGATTCGAGAGTCGCGCCCGAAAGAACTCGTCCGCGGCAAAGCAGGCGGCGGTGCCGGCGCGCGTGAGGACCGCCGGAAATTCCGTTCCAGGATTCTTGCGCTCTAGCGGCTCTGGGGTGGAAAGGGCGAGGCCCGTGTCGCTCATCACAGGGTGCTAATGATATTCAATGGGGCCTGACGCTCTCCCCCGCCGCCGGTATGGATCCCCCTTGGTCTGCACTTCGCGCAACGGATCGACCGGGGAGAAACTCCTGGAACCGTACTGTCGTCGGGGTCTGCTACTGTGATTTGGGGTGTCAGGGTGCCCATGGGGGGCACCGAGGGCTTGCGGGAGTTCGACCGAACAGGGCCTGACGCCCCGAGCCTTCATCCGGGATCTACGAACCGGGCACGCGGACCGATCGGAAAGGAGAGGTCCCATGGCGTTGAATCCAGAACTGCTCGGTCTTGTGATCGTGGGCGCGGTGTTTTTCGGGCCTGCCACCGTGCGAGCGCTCCATCGTGGGTCCGCAGCACCTGAATCCCCTTCCAATTCCCCGCCTTCCAACGACCCCAATGCGACCAAGTGGATATAGGTCCAAGAATCGGCGTTTTCGGCCTCGGTGAGGACAACGGGGAGGCCGTGTGACTCGACTGTTGGGAGCGACTCTGACGGTACTGGCTTGGTCGATCTTGCTGGGGTGGTGGCTCTGGATCGCCATCTCGTGGATGGACAATTCCTTCGACTGGCGCATCCTCCCCTTGGCGATTCCGGTCCTGGTGATGGCTTGGGGGGCGGGGAAGCTGCGCCACCGCCGACTCTATCGGCCTCGATCCCCACGGCCACCCCAACCGGAGAATCTCGTCCTAGTAGCAAAGCCATTCGGTCCACCATCTGGATCGAATGGGGATCAGGGACCCCCGCCAGCTGGTTCGGGTGCCCGCGGCAACTCCCTGAGCGACCGGGTGATCACTTGGGTCTGTGCTCGTTGTCAGGGGATTCGTCTCCGGTCCGGCTACCAGCGGTGCGAGCGGTGCGGGTGCGTCACCGAGACTCTCTGGCGCCGGATCGAGTTCTGGTCCTGCATCCGTTGCGGTCGAGAGACTTCCATGACCGATCCGTTCTGCGACCGGTGTCGCGTCCAACCGAGACCCGAAAGCCCACGGGAACGGGCTGAGCGAAACAACGCTCAGTTGAGGCTCTGGTGAGGGAGAAACGCCAACCCTCCTCCCCCGTGAGGGCAGAGAAACGCCACCACGACTGGTTGGATGCCTGGTTTCTGTTGCTACTCGGCATTCCCATGCTGGCGGAAACGGCTGGTGCGGTCCCTCCAGAGCACGTTACCGCGTTCGCAGTAGGCGATACCCTGGGGTTTCTCGTATTCGTGTACGGCGTCGTATCCGGACGCCTCAGTCCGACACGAAAGCAATGGGAGGTGCAG
This sequence comes from Acidobacteriota bacterium, assembly GCA_026706225.1. Next base: position 7,218 of record JAPOZE010000167.1, on the reverse strand, counting down.
ATCAGTCGGCCACGTCTGTTGCAGATCACCTTGGCCGCCCCGATCATGGGGGCCGTTCTCTTCGCCGTTCGGATCATCTCTTGGCAAGACGCCGTGGCGTTCGGAGTGGGATACGCGGGCATACTCCTGCTGCTCGTCGGGGGAGCGCCTCTGGCGGTGCCGAGCATGAGGCGGCTTGAGGCAGTGGGGATCAGCTGGCCGATCTTGTTTCTGATCGCCTTGCTGGTGCCTCTCATTCCGCTTCTGCCGTGGCTCTGGAGTGAGGTCTGGGCGAAGTAACGATTGGACTGCTTAGCTCGCTCGGACGGCCACGAAGGTGCCTATGCTTGACCCCTTCGTTGAGTCGTTTCCGGCCAACATAGGCCCTCTGAGGGGCTTTTTCTCCGGAACCTCGCAGAAATTCCCCAAATTGGCTGCAGGCATCTTGTCGAGCGGCCCCGACGTCTTGGACCGACACCGTCGTCCGGGCCATCACACAATGCGATGGTTTTACCTTGGCCTGTGACTCCGGCAAGGGATAGACTGGGGACAGGAAGAACTCATGCTCGATACTCTTACTGCTGCCGATCAACTCACCGCTGCCGGGATCGCGTCTCAACACGCCAAAGCCATTGTGGCGATCATCCGAGACAGCGGAGAATCCGCCGCAACCAAGGCAGATCTGAACACGCTCAAGACGGAACTGGAAGCGGCCCTGAAAGCATCCCTGGCACAGATGGAAACTCGCCTTTACAGGGCGCTTCTGGTGCAAACACTTACAATTGGCGGGCTGGTTGTCGCCTTGCTCAAGCTCCTGTGAGGGCGGTCGGTCTCTTTGTCCTTGTCCGGTGAGCCTCTTCTGGTAGGGTGAGAGTCTAATTCCTTCTCTGGGACGGGGCTGGCATGTTCCCGTCCAAATCCGTTGGCCGGCCCTGCCCATTCGTCGGCCCCGGTGTGGACAATCCCGTGAGCCGATCTCCCGGCTCCCCGCCAAGATCCAGGACAGCCGCTAACTAACTGTGGCGAGCTGACGACGATCGGTTTTCACTGATATTCTTTCCTCATCGTCCGGCATGGGCCGATAAATTTCACCGATTCCAATCCGCACCATCGGGGATCCCGCGACTGAAGAGCACTTCGAAACCCGGCTGGACGGCAGGGGCAGTAGAAAAAGCTCTTACCGTATCTGGCCGGGTCGTGTCGCGCAGGATGCCCCGGACCTGTCCGGTGCTCGGATCGAACAGGATGGTCATGGGAAGGTCGGTGTTCCCGTCTAGTGTGACCGAGCCGCCAGGACCGGAGAGCGTGATGCTCGCCAAACTGCCAGCCCAGCCGGGCTGGACCGGGAGAACGAAGGCGAAGGACGAACGCCCATCCCCATCGGCCACCTTCGGAATCTGAAACGTCAGTGAGAACAGTTCGTCGCCGTCAGCGGCGCGTCCGACGATTTCGTGATCGCCTCCGGACTGCGGCAGCAAGGCCGGGGCGTTGACCACGAACGCCGGTTCCAGGAACGAATCGCCATTGCTGGACACCCCGCCCCACAACAGGAGGGACCGGACCGGGGCGGTGGCCCGAGATTCCGGTTCGCCAGCGGCGGCGGTCTGCGCGCGGAAACGCGCCGCGTTGGAGAAATGGAAGTCGCTGATCCAGGCGGGGAGACAGTAGGACATCAGGTCGAATCGATCCGGCAAAACGATCCGGCCACCCTCACGGAAGTCGTACCCCCAGGCGCCCACGGTGCCGTCGGTCCGGGGGAACGAGCGGTCGGGCTCGGCGGCGCCCCCGCACGGCGCATGGGCGAGATTCAAGTTGTGTCCGAGTTCGTGCGCGATAACGTTCCCATCAGGAACAGAGAAGCTGGACGTGCCAGGGAGATAGGCGATTCCCCTAACAGGACCGGAGGTGTCCCCTGACATCATCCCCATGTAGTAGCCCCTGGCGCCTTCCATGGCACGAATCATCTCAGTCTCGCTCAACAAATCTTCGGGATCATTGCTTGAGACCAGCACAGGATCGTGCGCCGTCACTTCCAGGCCGCCGATCGGCAACAGCGTGCGGGTGTCTTGCAACAGTTCGTGACCCTCAGGATCCCCGGACATGGATCTCACCAGTCCCAGGACCGCCCGGTCCGGGTTGGATTGCCAGAGAAACGGAATCAAAGTCAGGTCGAAGATGGACATCGCCTGAACGTCGATCGGCAATCGGCCACTCTCAGGGATCCGTTTCGACAGGCTCGGACTCGGACCCAGCGTGTCATCAGGATCGATCTCAACGACCAGTTCCAAACCCGGCTGCACGACATCGGCGGGTACCGGAGCGCTGACCGACGTCGCCAGCGATCCCTCCTCCACCTGAGCCGGAATGGGAGCCGATCCGCCCGGGATGTCCACCAGGTGTTTTTGTGTGCCATTGATGTAGAACCGGGCCCGGACGGGCGGAATCCGTTGGCCATCGGCGTGGGCCGTCGTTATAAACACCCGCATCAGGGCCTCCTTTCCCGCAATCAGCGGCACCGGATACGACAGCGACTGCACGGCTTGGGTCAGGTAGACCGGCGGCAGGTCCCCGCAGGGTCGGACCCGCCGTTTCCAGACGCCTTCATACCAATCCTGAAAGGCCGGGTCCGGGGGAGCGCACAGACTGGTATCCCCGGCTACCAGGGCTTCCAAGTGGAGATTCGTCAGGCTAGTTGGGAGCACCCCCGACAGCCCGGGGTTGTTCCCCAGGGACAGCACCCGCAGTCTCAGCATATCTCCCAACTGAGGGGGAACCGGACCGGTCAGGTGGTTATTGTCTAAGAATAGGCTATCCAGGGTTGACAGATTGTCCAGCTCGGGCGGGATCGATCCTGTCAGGGCGTTGCCGCCCAGGTCCAGGACCTCCAAGCCATCGAGGCTGCCCAGCTCGGATGGGATCGGACCGGAGAGGCTGTTGAACCAAAGCCCCAGCACCGTCAGGCGCTCAAGGCCGCCCAGCTCGGGCGGGATCGATCCTGTCAGGGCGTTGCCGCCCAGGTCCAGGACCTCCAAGCCATCGAGGCTGCCCAGCTCGGATGGGATCGGACCGGAGAGGCTGTTGAACCAAAGCCCCAGCACCGTCAGGCGCTCAAGGCCGCCCAGCTCGGGCGGGATCGATCCTGTCAGGGCGTTGCCGCCCAGGTCCAGGACCTCCAAGCCATCGAGGCTGCCCAGCTCGGATGGGATCGGACCGGAGAGGCTGTTGAACCAAAGCCCCAGCACCGTCAGGCGCTCAAGGCCGCCCAGCTCGGGCGGGATCGATCCTGTCAGGGCGTTGCCGCCCAGGTCCAGGACCTCCAAGCCATCGAGGCTGCCCAGCTCGGATGGGATCGGACCCGTCAGGGCGTTGTTTTCGAGTACGAGCCGGGAGACTCGTCCCTGAGCATCCGTGCTTACTCCGTACCATTCCTCAAGCGGCGCGTCCGTCAACCAGTTGTCCGCGTTTGTCCAATTTGGTCCGTCCGTTGCCTCGTACAGCGTTGCCAAAGCCTCACGACCTGGAAGGGGAGCGCATTCCCTGCCCGTGCCCCTTTTGGACTTGATGCCGTTTAGCCAGGTCCGGAACGGTGCATCCGTGGGGGCACACAGGCCAGTGTCGTCGTAGTGGAACTCGACGAGCGACAGGCGGACGAGCGACAGCGGCAGTCGGCCCAAGATCGCATTGCCCGAAATCCGCAGCGAGGTCAGCTTGGCGAGGTTTCCAAGGTCGGCGGTCAGCTCGCCCGCCAGGCCATTGTGGGCCAAGTCGAGCGTCACGACCCGACCGAGGGAGTCGGTTGTCACTCCGTGCCATTCTCCGAGCGCAGGAGTCTCGAGCCAGCGGCTGGAATGTGTCCAGTCCTGACCCCCAGAGCCTCGGTACAGGTGTTCGAGTATCGTCGCATCAGACTGGTTGCAGTAAGGGCCTGCATAAAGATCCTGAATGCCCTGCAGCCAAGTCACGAAATCGGTGATGCCCGGAGCACACAGGCCCGCGGTCATTTCAAAATGGAAATGTTTCAATCGATCCAGTTGGAGAAAGCTCTCGGGAATAGCGCCCGTCAACTCACTGTGGCCAAGACGCAGCCACTCGAGCTTGCTGAGCTTTCCGAGTTCCGACGGGATCATGCCCGAAAGGGCGTTCGCGTCAAGATACATCTCCTTCAGGCTCGAGAGGTGGCCGATCTCGGGCGGGATCGAGCCCACCAGAGCATTGTAGGCGAGATCCAGTCTGACAATTTGGCCATGAGCGTCCATATTGATCCCGTACCAATCCTCAAGCGGTGCGGCGGTCAGCCAGTTGTCAGCATTGGTCCAGCGCGGACCGTCGGTTGCACGGTAGAGAGCTTCCAGCGCCGCCCGCTCGGAAACCGCCACCGTCACCGTTACCAATGCCGTAGCCGTCTGCCCATCCGCTCCCGTCACCGTGATGCGGTAGGTTGTCGTGACTTTCGGCGACACTTTCCGTGTGCCTGACGTGGATACTTCCCCGATATCTGGCTCGATTTCCACACTCTCCGCATTCGTAGACGACCAACTCAAGGTTGTACTCTGGCCCCAATCGATTGAATCCGGGGCAACCGACAGCATCACCGTCGGCGGCGGGGCATGACCACCATCGATTCCGCCGCCCTCCGGGATCCGGATCACCGGCACTGCCGAAAGCGACGAAGTCTGCTTCCCGAACCGCAGTCCCAGCGGGGCGAACTGAGAATCGTCCGCTGCTCGCAGGAACAGGAGCCCTCGAAAATCCTTCAGAGATACCGTATCCACACCTGGGACATCGAACCATTCCGGAAGCGTGCGCGCCCTCTGCTGAAAATTACCCCAGGGAACGTATATCCCGGCCAGGGGGTCGTTCCCTTCCTCGTTGCGGAGTCTGAGCTCGATCATGGACGACTCTTCCGGCTTGAAGAGGGCCAGACCCGCCCCGGTCGTCTCCGATTCTTCGACGAACAGAGCGAATCGCTTCCCCAACTGGGCGGGTTCGACACCGACTTCGATCCCGGTCTCGCCGTGGCGGTAGGTCAACAATCCACTGACTGCGCCCGCATCGGTCTCGATCCGGATCCAACCTCGCCGAACGGCACCTGCGCCGGCGCTTCTCAAAACGCGACTGCCTAGCGCCGGAATCTCCAACGTCAAATCGGAATCGAACAGATCCTGGATCGGCCGGCCGTTCGGATCGTAGATTTGCACCACGACTTCGGCCGCAGCGTTCGGATCGACGTTGCTGAGCACCAGTTGCACCGACCAGCCGCCCCCATCCACGTAATCTGGGAAGATCAGTGGCGCCTCTGGCCACCCCTGATTCCGGGTCCGGATTGCCGGGACCGCCGAGAGTGAAGAGATCCTCTTCCCAAACCGCAGCCCGAGCGGGGCGAATGGAGACTCGTCCTGGGTTTTCAGGAGCACCAGGCCGCGAAAGTCCCGCAGGAATCCCGGATCAACCCCTTCCACGTCAAACCATTCCGGAAGCGTGCGCGCCGCATGGTGGATTCCTCCCCAGGAGACGATCCCGCCCTCCAAGGGGTCGTCTCCCTCTTCGCCTCGGATTCGAAGCTCGAGGTGGGGCGGGGCATCCGGTTTGTAGACGGCGACTCCGGCACCAACGGTCGTCGATTCCTCGACGAACAATGCAAACTGGGATCCTAAATCGACCGGTTTGACGCCGACTTCGATCCCGGTCTCGCCGTGGCGGTAGGTCAACAATCCATTGACCGCTCCCGCACCGGTCTCGACCCGGATCCAACCCCTCCGAAGGGCACCTGCGCCGGCGCTTCTCAAAACGCGACTGCCTAGCGCCGGAATCTCCAACGTCAAATCGGAATCGAACAGATCCTGGATCGGCCGGCCGTTCGGATCGTAGATTTGCACCACGACTTCGGCCGCAGCGTTCGGATCGACGTTGCTGAGCACCAGTTGCACCGACCAGCCGCCCCCATCCACGTAATCCGGGAAGATCAGTGCCGTCCCGGCCGGTTCCTGTTCCTGACGGGCAATCGAGCCATCCTCCGACGGACGAACGTGCTCTGATGGAGATCCGCCAGTCTGCGGTGGCGACAGGACGAAAAACATCCACAAGGCAAAAAATGGACCCGGGAGTGAGTGAAGTGGAAGACTACTCAAGGAGGTTCTTTATTACACTCTAGCTACCGAAAGCGGAAGTCGAATGTGCGGAAGAGACAACCCCCGCGTCGCGGTCACACTCAGGTTTTTGGTGGCCCTACGCACCTGAACATCCACCCAGATCAACGCGATGGTTTCACCTTGGCCTGTGACTCCGGCGAGGGATAGACTGAGGAGAGGAGAAATAGATGTCCCCTGAACTCGCCCAGTGGATCAACCCCGCAATCCTCATTGCGGGGTTTCTTTACGTACTCCGGTCTATGAAGCAGATGGAGTCTCGGTTGGAGTCCCGGATGGACCGGATGGAGTCGCGGGTCCGCGAGGACATGAAGCGCTTGGATGAACGTGTGGCGCGGCTGGAACACAGCCAAGCTAAGCTCGAAGGGCTCCTGGAAGGGTTGCGCGAAGCCATCACCCGCCAGCCCGCCGCCTGAACTCCATGATCTAGACCGCTGAGAAACACGATATGCCTTCGAGAGGACGGCGCGAGGACGCGATTATCAAGCTCTTCGTGTCGGCATACGAAGACTTCGCTTGGAAGAATTCATGCATCTGCTGGCTCGATCGTGCGATAGACGGTGCTGTTGACGCATTCATCACTCGCTCGGACGGCAAGACGATTGCAATCGAACATACGTTGATCCAGCCGTTTGAGGACGATCGAGCCGAACTGGAGGGATTCAAGGCGACATTCCTTCCCATCGAAGGCGATCCCGGCAACGGAGCAACTGGCAACCAAACAGGATGTGGGTGATCTCAGGGGTGAGATTGGCGAGCTTCGGTCTCTGCTCGAATCCGGGCGTTCCGTCGTGGTACCCCACGCGGAACTGCACCGGAGCCAGCGTGAACTCAAAGCCGACCTCAACGCCGAACGTTGGAAGTCCACCGTTGTTCAGATCGTCTCCACTGTCGTTCTGGTTGTGGTCTTGCTCCGGTTTCTGTAACCTGGGTTCATGCTGAGATCTGGTTTCAGCATGTCCGCCCAGGAGCGAGAGGAGGAGCCTGGGTGCCGCCGGTCCCTCCGCGGTGATACTGCCGAGACCTTGATCCCAGCCTCGGATAACCCCCTTTATCCGGACCAGCGACCCCCTTGTTGGCGGCCATGTAAAAA
>JAPOZE010000260.1 GCA_026706225.1 Acidobacteriota bacterium | reverse complement strand
GCATGGATCTGTTTGAAGAGATGCGCTTCAGCCTGTTCAATCCCTCCTGGTTCGGCCGGGGAGAGGATCCCTTGGCCTCTGGCGGTACCCGGGAAGGCTTTTCGGCCGAGCAGGCGCTCCATTTGGCAACCTTGGGGGGAGCGCAGGCGCTGGGTCTGTCCGGCTCGATCGGGTCGCTGGAAACCGGCAAGCAAGCCGACCTGATCGCGGTGAACCTGGCAGGAATTCATACCCTGCCGGTATTTTCTCCCGTGACCGCCATCGTGCATTCCGCCAGAGCTTCGGATGTGATCCTGACCATGGTGGGGGGACAGGTGTTGTTCGAGAAGGGATCCCTGACAACCCTGGACGAGGCCGATCTGAAGCTGCAGATTGGAAGGATTCTGCAAAAACTGAAGGCAGCCGGCCCGGCTTGAGAGCAGCCCTGGAGGCAGGAGGCCGGCGGGTCCCCGGAGAAGGGGCCCCAAGGCGGCGCCGAAGACCGGCGTGGCGGTTCGAAAAAGCACCCAGCGGCTGCGTTCGAGCCGTGCTCTGATTCAATAAGCCCTTTATAAACATTGTATTACACCACTCTCTCTTGAGTACCACTCCAAAACTTCGAGCTAAACTTCAGCAAGAGCAAGACCTAAAAAAAATAGCGGCAAATTGGTGTTGCCTTCACGAAGCTTTCGGAATATAGTGGCGCTGTTTTTCGCCTGCATTGCCGAAGAGAGGCCGGTATTCGAAGCCTCCGAACAGGGCATCCTCAGGCGCTGAAGACAGGCATTCCCATCCCTGCCCGGCGCGCCGGTGTGCAGCGGGGGTTCAGCCCCTCCGGAAAGGAACCCGCATGGAGAATTCGACGTCAATGAACCATCCCTGCTCGTCGCAGGATTCCGGTGAAGCCGGCGCCCATCATACGCAGTTGCGTGACGTCATCATCAGCCGTTTGGAACAGATTTCAGAGCGGAGCCAGGAACAGGTCTTGGAGTTCATTCAGGAACTGATAGACAGGGAAGAGCGACAGTTGGAATTCAGTCGCCGCCAGGGCAGACTCTATAGCTGGCCGATAGACGACGCCAGGGTCTAGCCCTCACTTTCTCCGGGCACGGCATGGCCCGAGGAACCCTGAACTGCCGGTTCGAGCCGATCATTCCCCTCTTCGGTCTACCCATTCGGTTTGCGGACACCTCGCCTTAAATCAAGCACCTCCGACTACTCTCGCTCAATGCACCGATCCAACCGTCAATGCCGCCGATTCTTGTGGTCGGGCCTGGTCCTGTTGCTGCTCCTGGCCGGGTGCGGCAAGAGGCGGGTCCTGGTCTCTGTTCCCGGATCTGCGGATCTGAGGGTGGCGCGTTCCGAAATCTACGGCATCGCCTCCTGGTACGGTGACCCTTTCCACGGACAAAGGACCAGCAACGGGGAAGTCTACGACATGCATGCCATGACGGCGGCCCACCGAACCTTGCCCTTCCAGACCGTGGTTCGCGTGCACAATCTGGACAACGGCAAGAAGACTCAGGTCCGCATCAACGATCGCGGGCCCTTTGTCAAGGGACGCATTGTCGATTTGTCCCTGTCTGCGGCTCGGGAGATCGACATGGTCGGACCCGGAACGGCCCGGGTCCGCCTCGAAATCCTGAGAATCGAGACGGTTGTCGAGAGCCTGGCCATCCAAGTGGGTTCATTCACCCAGGAATCCCGGGCGCACGCCCTCAAAAGGAAATTGGAAGGAGACTACGACCCGGTGACTGTCAGCCTGTTCCGATCGCCCCGGGGAGTGTTCCACAGGGTCCTGGCAGGCGACTTTCCAAGCCGGGAAAAGGCCAGAAAAGCGCTGGAAGAGCTCCGCTCCCAAGGCCTGGAAGGGTTCGTGATACGACGGGACTAAAACGCGGCCCAGGTTACTGCAGGATCTTGAAGGTCCGGCTGTCTCTGCTCAGCAGATCGTCCACCTGTTCGGCGGCGTGATAGGAACTTCGCACCAGGGGACCCGATTCCACGTGGGGAATGCCAAGCGCCTCTCCTTTCCGCTTGAGCTCGCGGAATTCCTCCGGTCGATAGTATTTCATCAAGGGCAGATGTTTCTTTGAAGGCCTCAGATACTGCCCGATGGTCAGGATGTCCACGCCGGCCGAGCGCATGTCCTCCATGCCCTGCTCGATTTCGTAAAGTTCCTCCCCCAGACCCAACATGAATCCGGCCTTGGTCTTGATGGCCGGATCCCTCTTCTTGACATATTTCAGCAAATCCAACGAGTGGCTGTAGGAGCCGCGGGGTTTTACCCGGGCAAACAGCCGGGGCACGGTATCCAGGTTGTGGGCCAGGACGTCCGGCCTGGCTTCGATGACCCGGTCGAGGTTGGCGGGGGTCTTTCTGAAGTCCGGGATCAGGACCTCCACCTTGGTGGTCGGGCTGGTCTTTCGAATGTCGAGAATAGTCCGGGCAAAAACCTGCGACCCTTCATCTTCCAGGTCGTCCCGATCCACTGAGGTGATAACGGCGTGTCTGAGGTGGAGGGTGCGCACGGCCTGGGCCACCCGCAGGGGCTCGGCCAGGTCGTAGCCCAGGGGTCTGCCGGTCCGGACGGCGCAGAAGCCGCAGCGCCGGGTACAGATGTCCCCCAGAATCATGAAGGTGGCCGTACCGGCTTCCCAGCATTCTCCGATGTTGGGACAGTGGGCACTCTCGCAAACGGTATGCAGGGAGTGAGAGCGGACCAGCTTCTTGAGGCTGTGGTAGTTCTCTCCGCCTGGGAAACGGACCTTCAGCCAGGGCG
>JAPOZE010000689.1 GCA_026706225.1 Acidobacteriota bacterium | reverse complement strand
GGCTTCTCCCTCTTTCTTGATGTTGTCGATGCCCCACAACACCATGGCTATGGACTCGGGAATCCGGCCGGTCTCCCCCCGATGGCGTTCCAGCAGGGCCCGAACCAGCGGCTCGGCCCGGCGGAGGGCCAGAGCCGAGGGGATGGCGTAGGGATTGATGGCATGGGTGTTCCTGCCGGTGGGCAGGATGGCCGGGTTCTGCAGCAGGTCCCCGCCCGGTCCGGGCGGCAGATAGTCCCCTCTCAGGGCGGAAACCAGCCCATCCAGCTCCCGGTTGGACTGCAGGCGGAGGTTCAGTCCCGCCAGGAAGGCCAGGATCCGCAGGGAAGCATCGGCTTCCACGCCGGCCCGCTTCCGGAGCCAGAGCGCCGCCTCCCGCTCGGGTTGCTCTCCCGGCGCCAGCAAACGACCGATGGTCTCGCGGACCAGGCTCTCGACCGTCTCCCGCTCCCGCATCTGATTTCCGGAGGACTGGCTCTCCTCAAGCAACCGGGCATAGGGCGGCAACCCCAGTCCCGAGGCAATCAGATCGGTCAGGGCCGGAAGGCCAAGCTCCGGCCGCGGGAAGGAGGCCACCATGGCCAGCAGGTGAACGGTCTCGGCCGCGCCGCCGGGCTTTCCAAAGGTGTGCAGGCCGGTGGGAATGAGGCGCTGCTCGATTTCAAGCACCCGTTCATAGAGCGCCAACACCCGGCGGTCCCGTTCTTCGCTCGTCATCGATCCCTCGCGGGGTCAACCCTCTCCCGGCTGCGGACTTCCGCCCGTCCGCCGCAATCGCTCTTGCCCCGAACGTCCTCGGCCACCGACTTCACCGCATGAAAAAGCGCCCCCTGGTCCGTTCGCGGCAGCCGCAGGTAGCGCGCCCCGATCCAGTCGGCCAGGGTCCGGCCCTCCCCCCCGGCCATAAAGGCGGGCCGGGTATCCACGACTACCGAGGTCAAGGATTCCTGACGCATCTCGGCACCCAGCACCCGCAGTTCCCGCTGCAGGACAGCAGCCTTCGATCCCGAACCCGCGGGCGCCTGCCTGGCCGGACGATTGGCCCGCCCGTCGGTAAGTATGAGCAGCACCGGGTGGGCGCAGCCGCGCAGCCGGGCCGCGCGCGCCACCCCCAGGGCCTGCTCCAGCCCGGCAGCCAGGGGCGTGGCTCCGCCGGCGGGCAGCGCCTCCACCAAGCGCTTGGCCCGCTGCACGCTGCGGGTGGGCGGAAGCAGCGTTTCCGCACCCTCGCCGCCGAAGCGGACCAGCGCCACCTGGTCCCGAAAAACATAGGCCTGTTCCAGGAGCCGGGCCATGGCCCCCTTGGCCTGGGCCATGCGGTTCACGGCCATACTACCACTGGCGTCCACCACGAAGACAAACAGGATCCCCGCCTTGTTCCGGAAACGGTGGAAGCGCAGGTCCGAGGCCCGGATGACCATTCGGCCGCCCTCCCTGAACCTCGAGCCGCGCCCAGGGGCGGGAGGCCGATCCCGACCGCCGGTAGGGGTCGCGGCCCGCCGACGCCGGGACTGCCAGGGGGCGGCCGCTCGCAGGGTGGCGGCCACGGCGATGGAGCGCCTGCGGTCGGGCTGCAGACCGGTGCGAAAGGCCCTCCCTGGCGAACCGGCAAGCCTCCGGGTCCTGGAACCCGGCCGACGGCCGGCGGCCCATGCCGCCGGGAGCTGGTCGACCATTTCCTCGGGAAACTCTCCGGGAAGGGGGTCCACCGGCCTGGGCGGCTCTTCCGAAGGCGTTGAGCGGTCTTCGGTGGGGGCGCCGGGGTCGGGGCCGGGAGCTCGACCATCCCGCCCTTCCTCCGGCCGGACATGCTCAGGCCGGGGGGCGGCGTCGGGCTTCTCATCCAGCGGCAGCGCGCGAGGCCACAGGACCAGCCGCGCCGCCATCTCCAGGTCCTCCTCGGACACCCGGCTGCGTCCGGCCAGGGCCGCGTGGGCCCGCGCCGCCAGCAGGGCGAACAGGTCCGGATGGTGTCCCTCCAGCCCCAGTCGAGCGGCGGCGTCGATCAGTCGGCGCAGAGCATCGTCGGGACAACCGATCCGGCCCAGGCGCCGCCGGGCCTGACGGATCGATTCGGCCGCGGTCCGGAGCGGGTCGGCTCCGGCGGGCTCGGCAGCGGCGCCGCCGGGTTCCCGACCCCGCTTGCACTGTTCAAAACCCTGCAGGAGTTCCAGCACCTGTCGCCGCTGATCCAGGTCGGCAGCAGAGGCGCCGTCCACCAGCAGTCCCACCCGGGCCTGAATGATGGCCGCGGGATGGCCTTCAGCGGGGTCGTAGGTTCCCACCAGGGAGAACCTGGCGGCGTGGGAGGTGCTCACTCCCTCCCGCTCGACCCTGACCTGGCCTGAATCGAGCGCCGAGGCGATGGCGCGAAGGGAGGATTCGGGCAGCAGATTGATGTGATCGACCTGAAGTACCCCACGGTCGGCCCGGGCCAGCAGACCCTCGCGGTAGCGCCAACGGGGGCCGGCAGCCGCCGGCTCCGGACTCAAGCCTCCCAGCAGGCGGTCCTCGCTTATACCCAAGGGAACCCTCACCAGCGCCGCTTCCCGGCCTTCCGGCTTCAATGCTTCCAGAAGGGAGGCAAAGGCCTTCACCAACCGGCGCCTGCCCGTCCCGGAAGGCGAAGCCATCAGCAGGCCGCCCAGACGAGGTTCCACCGCCAGCAGCAGCAAGGCCCGCTTCCCCAGGGACTGACCCACCACGGAAGCGAAAGGATCATCGAGAGCCGTTATCGACATGCGCGAAAGAGTTGTCCACGAAGAAAC
>JAPOZE010000049.1 GCA_026706225.1 Acidobacteriota bacterium | reverse complement strand
CTGGGTTGCGCCCGCTGCCACGACCACAAGTACGACCCCATTCCCACCCGCGACTACTATCGGCTGGAGGCCTTCTTCGCTCCGCTGACTTTCAGCGCCAAGGACTTGAAATTCACCCAGTACGAAGTCCCTCTCCAGCAGCCTGACTGGTGGAAACGAAAGTCCGGAGCCTGGGACCAGGTGCTTTCCGAGCGCAAGAAGGCCGCCGAAGAATTCAGGGCCGGACTCAAGAAGCGGGAAGCGCCGCACTACACCTTGATGAGTCCCCAGGATCTCAAGGACTGGGTGGTTCCCGATCTCAAGCGGATGCCCTGGGCCAAGGGAGACTTCTACACCCGGGAGGAAAAGGATCGGCTGGCTCTGATTACACGCCAGACCGCCCGCTTCGCCAATCCCAGCAGCCCCGACTATTACAAGGCGATGGCCTACCTCACCTCCGACGCCCGCTTGAGACACACGGTGGCCACCTATGTCCTCAAGGGAGGCAATCTCAAGCTCCGGGGCGAGGAGGTCAAACCGGGTTTCCTGAGCGCGGTCACCGGCCATTCCGAACCGGCCAACCTGGACGGGCTGGGGCTGAGCCGCCGCAAGCTGCTGGCGGATTGGATCGCCAGCCGGGACAACCCCTTGACGGCCCGGGTCATGGTCAACCGCATCTGGCAGCACCATTTCGGCCAGGGCCTGGTGAGGACGGCCAGCGATTTCGGCAGGAACGGCAGCGGAACTCTCCATCAGGATCTTCTCGACTGGCTGGCCTGGCAGTTCGTGGAGGAGGGTTGGAGCGTCAAGGAGATGCATCGACTGATCCTGCACTCGAGCGTCTATCGCCAGTCGGTGGAGAACCCGCAGAACGCGGCTTTCGAGGAGCTTGACCCACCCAATCAGTTGCTGTGGAAGCGCAGCCCCATTCGGGCCGAGGCCGAGGTCATCCGGGACAGCCTGCTGGCCGTAAGCGGCAACCTGAACCCGGTGATGGGCGGACCGCCCTACCTGCCGGCCGCCGAGGACGAGTGGCAGAAGCGTTCCCGGACCTGGTGGGAGCCCTCTCCCCAGGAAGACCGGAACCGGCGCAGCATCTACATGTTGCAGATGCGGTCCTTCCAGCTCCCGATGATGACCGTCTTCGACGGACCCAACACCTCCGAGAGGTGCGCCGTCCGAAACGTCACCACCGTCACCAGCCAGGTCTTCTCGCTGTTCAACGGAGCCTTCGCCCACCAGCAGGCCGGGGCCATGGCGGACCGCATTCGCAAGGAGGTTGGAGAGGACGTGACCCTGCAGGTCAAGCGAGCCTTCCAGTTGGCCTTGCAGCGGGATCCCGACCCCTCGGAAGCGATGGATTGCCTGGCTTTCCTGCAGCCGGCGCCGCGCCAGCTCTCCCTGACCCCGGCGGCGCTGAGCGATTCCTACGGGGCCGCCTCGGGACTGAAGGGGCAGCAGGGGACCTTGGCGGAGCTCTGTCTGGTGCTGCTGAACATGAACGAATTCATCTATCTGGAATAAAGGGCGTTCGCAAACCATGAAACATGACAGGCAATCCCCTGGAATCGGCAAGGGCCAATGGCTCCTGCGAAGGAACGGAGTTCAGCTCTGCAGCGACGTGGAGCCCGTGCCGGCGGCAAGCGACCCGGGACTGGGGCGGCGGGAGTTCGTCTATCGTCTCGGCAAGGGTCTGGGATCGGTGGCGCTGTCCTCGATGCTTTACCAGGACGGCCTGCTGGCTGCTTCCAGGACCGCCGGCAACCCGCTGGCCCCCAAGCCTCCCCACCTGCCGGGCAAGGCCAAGTCCTGCATCTTTCTCTTCATGTTCGGCGCGCCCAGCCAGATGGACACCTTCGACCCCAAGCCGGCGCTGGCCCGCTACCACGGCACGCCGGTGACCCGCATTTACGGCAGCCTGGAAAAGCGCCTCTACGTGGGGAGTCCCTTCAAGTTCGCCAGGCACGGCAAGTGCGGCACCGAAGTCTCCGAGATCTTTCCCCACCTGGCCACCTGCGTGGATGACATTGCCGTGGTCAGGTCCCTCCACACCAATTCCAGCAGCCACCCGGTGGGCAGCTTCCTGATGAACACCGGACTTCCCATTCCGGGCAGCCCCTCCCTGGGCTCCTGGGCGGTCTACGGGCTGGGCACCGAGAACCAGAACCTGCCGGCCTTCGTGGTCTTGCCGGACAAGCGCCGGGGGATCGAGGGAGGAGCCGTCAACTACTCCAACGGCTACCTGCCGGCCGAGTGCCAGGGAACCCTGTTGAGCTCCGAAGGGGTGCCGATTGTGGACCTGGAGCCCCCGAAAGGCGTGACCCCGCAGCGCCAGGAGGCCAGCATCGGCCTGCTCAACCGGCTCAACCGGAAGCTGTTGCAGTCCCATCCCTCCAACAGCGACCTGCTGGGGCGCATGAGGAACTATGAGTTGGCCTTCCGCATGCAGTTCGCCGTTCCGGAGGCCCTGGACATCGACAAGGAGCCGGACGACATCAAGGAGCTCTACGGCCTCAACCACGCCATGTCGGAGCACATGGCCCGCAAGTGCCTGATGGCCCGCCGGTTGGTGGAAAGGGGAACGCGCTTCGTCCAGATCTACTGCGAAGGCTGGGACTCCCACGAGAATATCGCCTCAGAGCACCGCAAGCGGGGCCTGGAAACCGACCAGCCGGTGGCCGGTCTCCTCAAGGACCTCAAGCGGCGGGGACTGCTCGACGAAACCCTGGTCGTCTGGGGCGGCGAATTCGGCCGCACCGCCGACAACTCCATGGACTTCTTCCGCTCCCATCC
>JAPOZE010000683.1 GCA_026706225.1 Acidobacteriota bacterium | reverse complement strand
AGCCTGAGTGAAACGCCGAGGAAGGTTAAATGTGGAGGGTCGTCCATCGATTCCGGGAGTCAGAAACCAGCAAGGGATTTATTTTACCACTAAACTCTTTCCGAAGCCTCCATCACGGCTGCAAAGACACCGTCCGATTGGGTCACAAACGGCGGCAGCCAAAGCAACCCGTCTCGGCAATGGGGCTTCAACCCCTCGTCGTCGGGGAGCCTCAACCGGAACCCCGGGCGGAGCGCCAGGAAGCGTTCCGTCACCTGGTCGTTTTCCTCCGGTTCCAGGGAGCAGGTGGCGTACACCAGGGTTCCACCCGGCTTCAGCCGGTCGGCGGCGTTGTCCAGGAGCCGGAGCTGCAGTCCCGCCAGCCTGGTGAGATCTTCCGCCCGCAGGCGCCAGCGAATCTCGGGGTTGCGTCTCAACGTCCCGGTTCCGGAGCAGACCGCGTCCACCAGAATCTTGTCGAACCGGGTCGACAGCGGCAGCGGCCGGGTTCCGTCGGCCACGACCCAGCGCAAGCCGGGCCATTGCCTCCCGTGACGCTCCCTGGCAATCCGGAGGCGACCGAAATTGGAGTCCACGCCGATGACGCTCGCCCGTCCTTTCCCCAGTTGAACCATGTGGGAGGCCTTGCCCCCGGTGCCGCTGCACAGATCCAGGCACGCATCCGAGGCCTTCAACTCCAGCAAACGGGCAATCAACTGGGACCCGGCGCCCTGTATGGCCACCTGTCCGCGCCGGTACAGCGATGACTTGGTCAGGTCTCCCTCATCCACGACCCAAATCCCCTCCCCCGAGTGATGGCGACAAACACGATAGCCTTCCGCTTCCAGGACGGTCCGCATCTCTTCCTGCCCCAATCGGGGCGAGTTGGAACGGAAATGCACCTTGGGAGGCTCGTTGTTGTGCCGGAGAACGATGGCGGTGTGATGCGGGCCCCAGCGGTCGATCCAACGGCTCACCAACCATTCCGGGTGGGAGAAACGGAGGCTGAGCCCCCGCGGGGACTCTGCCGGCAATCGACTGCATGCCTGCTCGAATCCGGCCGGGTCGGTCTTGCGCAGCACGGCGTTGATCAGGCCGGCCGCTCTGCGCTGCCGGGACCCCTTCACCAGTTCGACGGCCTGGTGCACGGCCGCGCGCACGGGAACTCGGGAAAGAAACAGGACCTGGTAGGCCCCCAAGCGGAGCACCATCCGGACTTCCCGGTCCAGCCGTTCCAGGGGCCGCTCCACCAGCGAGGCCAGGTGCCAGTCCAGGCAACGCTTCTGCCTCAAGACTCCGTAGACCAGCTCGGTGGCCAACCGGCGGTCGGGCGGGTTGAACCGGCTGACGGGATCGTCATGAAGCATGTCCACGGCGAACCCGCCCCCCTGCTCGATTTTCATCAGGATGCGGAAGGCGGCCAGTCGCGCCGGTGAAACAGACATAGCCAGTGTCCTGCCTCAGTCTCCCAACCGGATGGAGCGCCCGGTCTGCAACCGGAGGCCGTTCAGGAAATCCGCGGCCGCCAACGGCCGGTGGTTTTCCGGCTGAACTTCCAACAGCTCCAGCCAGCCTTCACCGCAGGCGACCAGGGCACGCCTGGAGTCCCACCGCCACAGTGAGCCCGCGGCCGGTCCCTGCAGGGGTGGAGTGACCGGCCGCGCTTTCAAGATGCGCAGCAGGGCGCCGCTCCGGCGGGTAAAGGCGCCCGGCCAGGGATTGAAGGCCCGCACCCGATTGAAGATCTGCCGGGAAGGCCGGCTCCAGTCGATTTCACCGTCGGACTTCTTCAGCATCGGAGCATGGGAGGCCAGTTGAGGGTCCTGCGGCCTGGGCCGGACCCGGCCCGCCTCCAGTTGGTCCAGCGTTTCCGCCAGCAGATCCGCCCCCAAGACCGCCAAGCGGTCCCCGAGCTGCACCGAAGTCTCCTCCGGGCCTATCTCCACCCCCTTCTGCAGAAGCACATCCCCGGTATCCAAGCCCCGGTCGATCTTCATGGTGGTGACACCGGTGCGGGTCTCTCCCCGGACAATCGCCCAAGGAATGGGTGCGGCGCCCCGGTAGCGCGGCAGAAGCGAGGCGTGCACATTGATGGCGCCAAAGGGGGGCAGAGTGAAGAGCCAGGGAGGCAGGATCTTCCCGTAAGCCACCACCACCAGGGCGTCGGCGGTGGATTCCACCAGGGTCTTCCACTCCTCCGGCGCCAGTTGTTCCGGCTGATGGATCGGAAGCCCGCTACGCAGAGCCAACTGCTTGACGGGGCAGACGGCCAATTTGCGGCCCCGGCCGGAGGGACGGTCGGGTTGGGTGAAGACCCCGCTGACCCGGTGCCGGCTCGAGAGGAGTTTTTGGAGGGCAGGTACCGCGAAGCCGGGGGTCCCCATGAAGAGCAGGCGCATCACCACTCCCCGGCCCGAACCTTCTTGCGTATCTTTCTCTTGATGATGTCGCGCTTGATCACGCTCAGGTGATCGACAAAGAGCACTCCGTTCAAGTGGTCGATCTCGTGGGACAGGATCCGAGCCAGCAGTTCCTCTCCCTCCACCTTCGTCTCACTGCCATCGATCCGCTTCCCGCGAACCACCAGCTTCCGGGGTCGGTGGACCCGCGCCATGAACTCGGGAATACTCAGACAACCCTCCTCCTCGTACTGGTCGCCTTCGGATTCCAGGATCTCCGGATTGGCCAGCACAATCAGGGAACCCGCCTTGTCTCCAGCGGTCGGATCGATCACCATGAGACGGGTCAGCACTCCGACCTGGGGGGCGGCCAGGCCGACTCCCGGGGCCGCGTACA
>JAPOZE010000316.1 GCA_026706225.1 Acidobacteriota bacterium | reverse complement strand
GCAGCACGGCGGCCTTCAGATCGTGGTCTATCCGATGAAGCGCAAGCGTTACAAGGAGTTGATGGATCGGGATTCCCGGCGGCTACTCCTCCCGGACGCTATCTGTTGCATGTCGCCGGAGCCCATGGGACTGGCCCCCGGCGGGAGGATGAGACAGGAAATCTATGACGACCCCTACGGTCTGGACGCCTGGGACCAGAAGCATTCCAGGCGCTGTTTCGTCACCATCGCCAATTCCACCCAATGGATGGCAATAACCGGTGAACGGCCGCCGACATTGCCGCCTTCAGCCAAGCACTACACCGAGGCGGGTCTTCCCTGGTTCGAATGGTATGGGAGCGACGCCGTGGCGGTCGATGGCGCCGAGAAGCTCGACAAGCTGACCAGCGTGGCCCAACTGGGCAAGGAAAAGGGAGAGCAACCGCTGTTGGAAAACGAATCGGTCGAAGTAACCCAGGTTGTGGGGCTTTCGGCCGGAGGTACCACCGTTGACCGGGAGTTTACCTCCGACGAGATCCTGCGTTCATGAGTTGACTCTACCGTCCCCGAAATCGCCGGTGGGCTCCGAGTACCTCGCGACCACCCATGACGGAGCGTTACTATCCGGATCGATGGAATTGGAGAGGTGGAGGCGCCGCACCCCGGCCGGTCCGAAAACTGGAGTATCTGCGGTTCGCGGACCCGGCCGTCTGCGCCAGGAGTTTCAGTTGCCCGATTGCTGCGCGCCTTCGCTCGGCCCGCCCGACTCCAGGTAATAGCCCGCGCCGATCAGCACCGGAACCCCGAAGGAAACGACCCTCTTGACGAAGGTCACCTTTCGCTGCCACTGGTTGGTGGCCGGATTGCGGTTCCAGTAGTAGAGGAAGGACTCACCGAAGGCATCGGCAACCCCCAGGACATTCCGGCCCTCGAAGCCGCCGGTATCGCCGGACGACAACTCCGACCCGATCCAGGAATCCCCCGGAGAGCCGCTGAAGAAGGTATAGCCGTAGGTGTCCAGGCCGAACAGGTAGATGGAGCCGCTACGCCAGCGGGGGTCGTTGGCCAGGCTGGTCGAGGCGAAATAGCCCCTCGAATCCAGATCCATGGCGGCGCAGCGGACAAACTCCTGCAGCCGCCCCTCGGACGGATCGGAGTCGAGCATGGCGGCGTTGACCTCCTGGATCCGGCAGGTGCCGGGCAGGTCACGCCGGTACACCCCGACCCCTATGGCGGCCGAGTTGCCCATCCAGTCGATGCTCTTGATGTAGGTGGCCTTGGGCTCGTCCCTGCCCGTAGCCGGGTTGAGGAAGGAGTAGTAGATGAAGCCCTCGCCGAATCCGCTGGCGATACGGTGCTGTTCCTTGTAGTAGTCGTTGCCGTAGACATCGATCAGCAGTCCCAGCGAGCCCCCCTCCCTGTCCCGGGCCGGGGGAAAGACGAACAGCCGGGCCTGGTCGCTCAACGGCGTGACTTCGGAGACGAAGACATAGGTCGGTCCGCTCTTCCAGCGTTCGTCCTCGTTGAAGGCCCTGCGGGCCTCCTCGAAGCCCACCTCGTGGACAAACTCGTAGGCGCACTGGGTCAGAGTCTTGGCGTCCTGCAACGACCGGACGGCGCGGGCCACGATGGAACGGTCCGCGCAGGTATCCTCGGTAGCCAGGGACGGAGAGACGAGGGAGAGAAGCAAGGGGACAAGAATGGAAAGACAATGCGGTTTTTTCATGCCCGTAGTTTACCGCATCACGATGGTGCCGTGCACCCACTAAGGTTCATCGTTTCCCGCAATTCTGAAAGGCTTCCCGGAAGCCTTCAAACTCCAGCGGTTTGGTGGTAGACTGCGTTGGCATCGGGCTTTCCTGGAGGAATCGCATCAACCTCTTTTCCAGCAGTATTTTACAGGATTTCCAGGGCCGATTTCGCCTGGCTGTGGCGCCGCGTCGGGGTGAGCCGATGCCCATCCTTGCCGACGGACCCAAGGCTGAACGCCAATGAAACCGTACGCCAACATTCGGAGGATGTGGCGCCCACTGCTTGCACTGCTCCTATTGGGATGGCTTGGCGCCCGGACTGCTGCCGGGCAACAGACGTTCCCCTGGGAACTGCCCAAGGGCGTACCGCCGCCTCGGGTGCCGGCAGACTCGCCGATGACGCCGGAACGGGTGGAGCTGGGCCGACACCTTTTCTACGATACGCGGCTCTCGGGCAACGGGACCCAGGCCTGCGCCACCTGCCACCGGCAGGAACTGGCCTTTACAGACGGACGGGCTCTGGCGGTCGGCTCCACCGGAGAAATCCACCCCCGGAGCGCCATGTCGCTCATCAATGCGGCCTACCGCGACGCCCTGACCTGGGCCAACCCGTCTCTCAGGACCTTCGAAAAACAGATTCTCGTGCCCATTCTGGGAACAGAGCCTGTCGAGCTGGGCCTGGCCGGACGGGAGGATCGAGTCTACGCCGAGCTGGCAGGGGACCCGGTCTATCGGCAACTCTTCGCGTCGTCGTATCCCGAAGAGAACTCTCCCGTCAACAGGTCCAATATCGTGAAGGCGCTGGCCTCGTTTCTGCGCTCGATCGTCTCGTTCCGGTCGCCCTTTGACCGGTATAGGTTTGACGGGGATGCCTCCGCCATGTCGGTGGCGGCCCATCGAGGGCTGAATCTGTTCTTCTCCACCCGGACCCGTTGCGCCGGCTGTCACATGGGCCACAACGTGTCCCTGGATTTGGGGCTTAATCTGGACGGTGGGTCCAAGACCTCCTCCAGCCCGCCGGATTCCCCGCCGGTATTCATGTTCCACAATACCGGT
>JAPOZE010000396.1 GCA_026706225.1 Acidobacteriota bacterium | reverse complement strand
GATCTCCTGCAAGGGGCGGATGCCTCATGGGCATGGAGCGCCTGCAACTGCCACCCCAACTGCGGCATCTTCAGCCTGCTGGTGGTCAACCGCCGTACCGGCGAATGGACGCCCCTGTTCAAGTTCTTCGACTACGAACAGTTCATCCGGGACGTGGCGGTCATTACCGACACCGCTCGCGGCAAGGCCTTGACCGGGACCCAACTGGCTCTGGCAATTCTGCGCAATTTCAAAGCCGACCTGGCTCCCAGGGGCTTTCCCATCTCGCAAATCGTCAACCTGTTCAAGCCGAGTTCGGCGCGATCGGACAGCGACCGCAACGACCGCATGAAGACCCGCAGCGACAAGGACGACTGGCGGGTGCTGTGCGTGGAAGGCATGTGGTTCCAGGATCTGTGGACCTACGATTTCCGGCGCACCGAAATGTGTGTCATTCCCTATGGCACCCAGGAGGGAGAAATTTCCTTCTGCGCCTAC
This sequence comes from Acidobacteriota bacterium, assembly GCA_026706225.1. The sequence continues at coordinate 2,314 of JAPOZE010000396.1, read as the reverse complement.
AACACCGGAGTCGGCTGGAGGCAGATCATCGAAAACATGCACCAGACCGCCACCCTGGCGGAATGGCACAAGACCCGGGGGAGACATGACATCTTTGCCAAAGGCAAGAAGGTTCCCCTGGAGACAACCCGGCACAAGCTGACACTGCCGGTGATTCAGGACTCAGCCGCGTCCGGAAGTTGCTGCAACGAGAACCCCGCCATCCTGGAGAAAGATCGAGAAGTTCTGGAAGCCGTCAAGACCACCCATCGAGTCTAAGCCCGCATTTCTCGCCAAGCTTTATTCCATCAATCGACACCAGACTCCCGGGGCGACGACTGCAACCTGGAAGAGGCAGGATTGAACACAAACCACACGGCATTGGCTTCCCAACTGGCCGAGCGAGGCTACTGCCTCATCCCCGGGGTACTTCCACCGGGTGAACTGGACGCCCTGCGCCGCAGCGTTGCCAGAGATGTCAGAGTGCACACCGACCTGCCCATGCCCGTCGGGCACGTCCCGGGTTTCTTGCGGGTGAATCAGGCCCTGGCGCCCTTCCTGGCCCATCCCCGGGTTCTGGGACTGGCCCAATCTCTCCTGGGCCCCCATGTTCGCATCTCCATGCTGACGGGCTCGGTCAACGGCCCGGGAATCCCCCGTGGGGAATTCCATGCCGACTGGCCCTACAACCAGAAGAGCGCCGCCTGCATTCCGGCTCCCTACCCCGACCTGCTCATGCACCTGGTGACCTTCTGGATGCTGACCGATTTCACCCAGGAAAACGGCGCGACCATTGTGGTCCCCGGCAGCCACCGCAAGCCGAACCACCCCCGGAAAGAGGGAGGCGTCGATCCCAGCGCTCCCCACCCCGAGGAGTGTCGCCTGCTGGGATCCGCCGGCACGGTTGCCGTCTGCGATGCGCGCCTGTGGCATGCCGTGGCCACCAATCGAACCGATCGGGACAGGGTTGCGGTCATCGTGCGCTACGCGCCCTGGTGGTTGAACCTGGACCCTCTCCGCCCGGGCACCATCGATCGTCAGGATATCGTCGACGCTACCGGTGGGGTCAACGCCGAAGTGCCTGCTCTGCCGGCACCGGTATTCGAACGCCTGCCCGAAGAGGTCAAGGGATTGCTCCGTTACTCGGTTGAGGAGGGTTGTCCATGAGCGAAGCCAGGCTGTCGGATAAAGCCATCGTCATTCATCCCGACGACAACGTGGCCGTGGCCAAGGCCACCATCGGCCAGGGTACTCGGTTGAGTTCCAACGGCACCCGTCTGCTGGTCACCCACACGGTGCAACCGGGCCACAAGATCGCATTGAGAGGGATCGCCTCCGGCGAGACCGTCCTCCGCTACGGGGAAGTCATCGGCCTTGCAACCTGTCCCATTCCCCAGGGCGGCACCGTCCACAACCACAACATGGTTCCGGACACCAGGGGTCGGCGGAAGCCGACTGAAATCGACCCCAAGCCGGTCCGATTTCGACCCGCCAGCCAGGTTCCAAGCTTTCAGGGCTACCAGAGAGAATGGGGGGGCGTGGGCACTCGCAACTACGTGGTGGTGCTCTCAACCGTGATCTGCTCCAGCCATCCGAGCCAGCTGATCGCCAGGCACTTCGAGCAGCGGTTTCAGGACGATCCCCATTTCGACGGGGTCATCCCCATTACTCACCAGGAGGGATGCGGAGGCGAGAAGGGGGAGGACATTGCCCAGCTTATGCGCGTCTACAACGGGATCATGTATCACCCCAACGTCGCCGCTGTCCTGGTGGTGGGTCTGGGCTGCGAGGAAAGTAACGTGGAGTGCGTGCAAGGGTGCCACTCCAGCCTGCCCCTCCAGTTGCAGACCCATACCCGGGGGCGGGTGCGCTACCTGACCATCCAGGGAGCCGGAGGCACCACCCCGACCGTGAAGCAGGGCATTCAGATCGTGGAGGAGCTGGTGGAGCGGGCCCGAAAATACCGGCGCACCAGCGTCTCCGCCAAGCACCTGCTGCTGGGTCTGCAGTGCGGGGGCTCGGATGCCTACTCGGGAATATCCGCCAACCCGGCGCTGGGACGGGCCAGCGACCTGATCGTCAGTTGCGGCGGCACCACCGTCTTGCCGGAAACCCCGGAGATCTATGGGGCGGAACATCTGCTGATGAGGGGTGCGGCATCCAGCCAGGCCGCCGAGGGCTTGTGGCGAATTCTGGAACGCTACAAGGCCTACGCGGCGGCCCTGGGAGGAGAACTGGATGAGAATCCTTCACCCGGAAACCTCGCAGGCGGGATATCCAACATCGTGGAGAAATCGCTGGGGGCCATTCGAAAGGCAGGGAGTACTCCGCTGCA